>CAIJTL010000504.1 GCA_903823545.1 uncultured Planctomycetaceae bacterium | reverse complement strand
CGGCACGGATTGCGAGATGCTGGCCGAAGGGGTCTTCGGTCCTAAGCGGCGATTGTTTAAGCGAGTGGTCGAATACACGCACTCGCTGCATCCCGAGGTGTACTCGCAATTGGCCGGGCAGCCGTATGAGTTTCTCGTTCGCTGCGGCCGGCGCTTGTGCGAGTCATTGTCGAGCGTGTTCGGACGCCGTTTGTCGCCGGTCGCGATTCTGTTGGACGCCCCACCGCCGCATCGCGAGGTCGAATTCAATGTCTCGATCTACTTTCCGAAAGAAAAGCTTTATCGCCCACTGCACCGAGTTTCCCCTGTGGTCGATGCATTAGCGAGGACTCAGTTTGATGACTTCGTCAAACGAGTCCGTGTTTTCGCGGATCCCGATATCGCGAACCAATTGAGCAACATGCCGACGTTTACTGAAGTGCTGTTGAAGTCGATCGCCGATGAGAGAAAATAGACCAAGTTGGCGCTCTCATGAGAGTCTCGCCTACTTCGCGCGTTGCGGGAATTTCGGCAGTCGCTGCAAGAAATCAAAGCGACCGGGCTTTGCCACGGAATCGGGATGTGAGTCTGAATTAGAAGGTGATGTTGTTGGATCAGGCTGATCGTGAGCAATAACTTTCAGATCGTCGAACTGCACGTCGCCGATACCGTGTAGCGTGATATTCAGCGAATATTCGCCATCTTGATAGGCTTCTCGCAGCAGTTCAATTTTCTGCCATTCCCGTTTTTGTGTTTCACGCCATGCCCCCGTCATGCCGGTGAAGTTATCGCTCAAGGTGAGTCCTTCAATGCTTCCGACAATTGGCGAGCTGATGCGAACGCTTCCGCTGATGTGCAGAATCTGTCCGGCACGAACAGGAATCGGGGGAGTCGCAATTGAGATTGGTGGAGTGTCGACGATGCTTGGCACGTCGGTGTTTGTTTCCGGAGCCGCAAAGATTCGCAAACATCGACTATCTCGCCCTGGGGCAGCAAAGATGAGGGCGTCTGCTCGAACTCCGACCAGATCGGAAGACACGGTTTTCTGCCAACCGAAACGGGACAACGCAGCAAAGTCGAGGACTTCAAAGTCACCCTTGGGCAGCAAGTTGACTGAGTCTCGCGTTGCCGACTTGCCAAGGCTTGTGACCAACCGCCAGTGGTCTGGCAACGTTTGAAAGCACAACGTGTGCGGACTGCCGATTGGCGAATTCAATCGAAGAGTCGCAGTCTCCCAATGTGCTCGTTGAAGGATTCTGAGTGCTTGCATGCTCGCCTGACTGAGCCGAGCCGCCTCGTCGAAGTTCTTTTTCAGCAACACGACATTGGCAGAGTTCGTTGACGTTCGCTGGCCAGATTCCTTTGCTTGAGCCAGCACTCGTTCGAGCGCTTCTGCTGGGAAACTGCTTTCTGCTGTTTGCAGCAGCCTTCGAGCCTGTGCGAGCAATTGCGGTGCATCCGTGAGACCAACCCCCAACTTCGTTAGCTCGTCATCGGCAATGCGAACACGATTGAACTTCGCTTTCGCCAGATCAATTTGAACGCGTGCACTTTGAGCCTGCATCGACTCCATTTTGCGTTTGAGGCTCTCGACAACCTTACGGTCAGATGTGACGATAATCGCCGCCGTCATGTCAAATTGCGGCAGTCGAATTCGTCGGCCTCCAGGAATCGGTTCGCTCGGCAAATTGACGACTCTGGTCGTCGTGACTTCCCATGCTTGGGCAGTGTCTGGAACGCTGGCAACATCAATCGTCGCTCCTGGTGCGGCCATCTTTCCGGGAACAAACTGGGCATCATGTTCGTACCAAATCGGCAACAACAATGTTGCGTTGTTTGTGCGAAAAACCGCCGCTTCTAACTCGCTCCGCAAACGAGCTTCACGTCGTAGCGTTGAAGTGTGAGCCGCTTGCTGAATCTCACGATCGGCTCGCGAGATTGCCGAGTTTCGGAAGGCGACATTGTGAGAACTCGGAGCGTTGATCTCGAATGGCCGCTGCTCGACGAGTGTGCCGCCCGCGAGAAAATCCTCCAGCAACTCCAATTCAAAATTCAACTGCGATATCGCAAACCGTCGTTCTTCCGCACCGGGTGCTTTGGACTCCAAAGATTCGCTGAGCGAAAAACCCAAACCTCGATATCCCGCCGCCAACGATGCGTATGCGAGCAGTCGAAGTTGCTCGGGTTCGACGATCATCGGAATCAGTCCGGCCGCCTGACGTTGGCGTGCGACGTCAGGTAGCGCTTCGGTCGGCAGCCATGTGAACATGAAGCTTCCCGGACGCGCGAGTTTGCGATGTTGGTCCAATGATTCGCGGTAAGTTTTCAGGGATTGATCGGAGTTCAACACATGCCGACTGCTACCGAGAACCTGGATATGACGTGAATAAATCCGCTCGCCGCCAAGCACGTCAGCCATGATTGGTCGATGTCGGACTCGATCAGCACTTTGGACCTGACTGATCCACTGCAAAACATCGCGACGAGCATCTGCGGGCATCCCAACTCCTAAATTCCACATCAGGATGTTGTCCCAATCGCGTGGAATCGGTGGCAAGCTCGCTTCATCACCGTTGAGCAATTGACCGTTTGACGACTTTAGCCGGGGAGGAACCGCTGCGCACCAGAGGCCTCGTTCTTTCAACGATCTCTGCAATTCGATGTCGCTCGCGTCGGAAATCCAGATGGTGTTGAACCCCGAATCGCGGAGCGTATCGATTGACTCATTGTGATACGGAAGCATCCGCGGGAAAAACGGTCGGCCAGCGATGAGAAGTCGGTCTAACTGAAAGGTGACCGGCCACGGCACTGACTCGTCGCTGACTGCGAGTGAGGTTGAATCGGCAGCAGACGCGGTTGGGGACACCGCGGTTGGAGACACAATCGGCCCAAAGGTCAATTCGTCCAAAAACAATTCCGTTTGACCGACGTCCAGCTTGAGTTCAAGAGTCACTCGATCAACAACAGGATCTCGTAAATCCAGCGATGCTGGTTTGAGCTTTGCCCGCAATAGTCGGCTCTGTTCCTGCAAGGTTTTTGTGGTCACGCCGACATTCAGCACTTGCCACTTTGGAGATTGAGTGTATGTCTCTCCGCGAAGCGATAGTTTCAATTGTTGAGTTGAGCTGGAATCAGTTCTTGGATCAGATTGTCTCGGGAAGACGACTCGAAACCCGAGAGTCGAACCGTTCCGATTCGAGCGAACCATCAGTTTTAATTTGACGTCATCGATCGCACGCGCAACGGGAAGTTTGTGGTCGAGAACGACTGTCGTTGGGCCACTCGTGACGTAAAAAGAAAAATGTTCGGCGCCGTTGCCTTGGTATGTTCCGGAAGTCACGCGTTGGTGTTCGACACGTTGAATTTCCCCGTCAGCGACTCGCAGATTCCAAGACACCTTTGGTGTTTCGAAGCCTTCAATGAAATCTTCGGCCAAGCAGGTAGCGCTGTGGATCAACGTTAGAAAAAACCAAACGACAATAGGTCGCAGGAGTAAGAACTCCGACGTCCATCGTTTGAAGACGTTTGGTCTAGTCATCTCGTCCATGAGAGTTTGCGCGACCCGCAGAACCGGAATGTTCCGACTTCTGCGTTGTTGAATTTCTGAAACAGCGTCGTGTTGATTCCTTACCACAACGTCGCATTTCGGGTGTTGGTGTTCAATGCCCTCACATTGCTGTAAGTAGCGGACTCTACAAGGAGTTGCGAATTTGGCCAAGACGGACTCTGCTGCAACCGTTGTAATCATCACAACAGGTCAGTGTTCACGGAGTCGGGTGTAAGTCTATTGAGAGAATGTGTTTGCGATTCGCGGCTTGTGAAATTTCATCCGCTGGCACAGAATCTGATTTGTTGATTGGGGACATTGATCAGGAGTTCGCAGAAATGACCGCCAAGCCACGATTTCCGGACACAAGCGAGAGCGATCTCCCGCGTGAATTGATTGAGCTAGCCCAAAAAATCGCTGGGCTGCCGGAGCCATTACAACGCGACTTGGAGGCGTCTTATTGTCGCGTGGTGGAATCGGTTCGCCGCCGCCGCCGCATTCTGTCACTCGTTCAAGAGGCACTTTCCCAGCTCCGACTGGACATCAAGTATTTGATGTTCGACTTGGAAGTGACTCGCAAAGAACGAGATGAGTTGAAGTTGAAGCTCGAACAGGACTAATGTCATCTCACTTCGATGACGAGGTGGGAGCGAGCATGGCGAGCGATCAATTAGCGGATTACTTGGCTCAGTTGCATGATCAGCGCGAGTTACTGCGTGTGTCGGCTGAAGTTGATCCGGCATACGAGATTGCTGCGATCACCGATCGAGTTCGTCGAACTCATCCAGAAAGTCCCGCATTGCTCTTCGACAATGTTCGCGGACATTCGTTTCCCGTTGTGACCAATCTTCTGGGAAGCCCTCGCAGAATCAGTTCTGCGTTCAATGTCCCATCGTTTGAATTGCTCTCGAAGCGCATTGAAGACTGGCTGGCCACTGCGTTACCGAGTGGGATTATGAATACTTGGCGGCTACTTCCTAGGCTCGCCGAGTTGTCACAATGGCCTCCCGCTGTCGTGAAGTCTGGCTTGTGTCAACAAGTTGTGAAGCTCGGTCGTGATGTGAATTTGGCCGAACTCCCAATCCTCACGATGTGGCCCAAAGACTTAACTCCGGTCATTACTTCAGGCCAAATTCATACTCGTGCGCCGAAAACAGAAGCGGCTGGTTCCGATGGGGACGGTGCGCCATATCGACACATATCAGTAGTTCCGCTTGAGGTACGAGGACGCGATAGCTTGCTCATTCATACTGACGAGCAGTCGGAGATTTGGTCTCTTTTGTCTGAATATCGGACGCGCGGACAGCAGATGCCCGTTGCGATTGTTTTGGGCGGTGATTTGCTGACACAAATTGCAGCATGGGCTCCATTGCCCGCCCGAACCGATCGGCTGATTTTTGCTGGTTTTCTGAGAAACAAGCCCGTTGATCTTGTCCCCGCTCGATCGGTCCCACTTGAAGTTCCCGCGTCTGCTGAAATCGTTATTGAGGGCTTTGTGAATCCTGAGGAGGAGTGGCAACAGTGCTCGCCGATTTCTCGTGACACGGGTTTCTACGTTGGCGGACAACTGCTCCCAATGATTCACATTACAGCGATCACACATCGAGCGAACCCCGTTTTTCCGGCAATGGTTCCAGGAGTGGCTCCGACTGAGAGTCATTGGCTTGACCGTGCGTGCGAGCGATTACTTCTGCCGATCGCAAAAATGTGGATTCCTGAACTCGTCGATTGGCGATTTCCATTTTCGGGATCCTGTCGCCATTTCGTCTTCGCGAGCATTCACAAGACATACTCTCAGCAAGCCCGCAAAGTGATGCATGCACTTTGGAGTCTTCCTCGAATTGCAACCGCTAAGATGCTCGTTCTGGTGGACGACGACATCAATGTCCAAGATGAGACCGCCGTGCTTTCGCGAATCGCTGCACACACTGATCCCGCCCGCGATCTCGTCCTTTGGGACGGGCCCGCTGATTCCCTTGATCACGCCCCTGCCACTCGAGGCACTGGCCGAAAAATCGGAATTGACGCGACGACAAAGGGAGTGAATGAGCGTGAGATCGTCAAACACTTTCAGCCTTTGGTGGTATCGCCTGAAGTTGAAGAGATCCTGAACTTAAGGTGGAAAGAGTACGGCCTAGACTTTGTATCGTGAAATCGGAGCGGTCCCTTTGTGTAACGATTTCGCGACCCTCAATTATCTTCCCAGCCGGAACTCCAGCGGATATTTGAATGCCTGTCAGTCGAGCGTTGCATAACGCAGGCGAACTCCGTTAACGAGAATTTCCCACTGAGTCCAAAAAAAAACCCTCGTAACGTGGAAACGGAACTCGAACTCACTAGAATCCCGCCCCGCTTCGCCCCTATAGCTCAATTGGTAGAGCAAATGACTCTTAATCATTAGGTTCAAGGTTCGAGTCCTTGTGGGGGCATTTTGAAACCGCACTGTCATCGCAGTGCGGTTTTTCGTGCAGACTCAGCGGGCCATGGCTTCGCAAGCGACGATCGCCCGCCCACTGGCCACGCTGCTCGGCTTTCTCGCAAATGGCTGAAAAGCAAGATCGGGAGGCGTAGCTCAGTTGGTAGAGCAACGGACTTTTAATCCGTAGGTCGTGGGTTCGAGTCCCACCGCCTTCACTCCCTCGAAACCCTCATTTTCCGCTGGAATCTGAGGGTTTTTTCGTTTCTGTTCGGAAGTTACGTTGAATGCAACCTCTCGGTTAATTAACGGCTGGTAACGAAGATTGTTCCGTCGCCGCACCACACAATGATGCGATACGTACCGTCATGATCCGATTCAAAAGGGCCTCTCAGACCAGAGATCAGTTTGTGCGATCCGTCTTGTTAGACAGAAATGCCGCAACCTAAAAATACGCAAAACGCATGTTTCGGAAAATGCCCCGAACCACAGGCCGTCACTGACTACACTTCGCGTCGCCAGATTGTTCCATCGGGGCGGTCTTCTAGGATGACTTTCATATCTGTCAGGCCCTTACGGATTTTGTCAGCGATCTCGAATTGTTTGGCCTTGCGAACGTCTGCTCGGAGCGAGATCAGGAGTTGCATGAGCTGATTGATGAACTCGTCGTCAGCTCCGCTCGATGCTTTCTTGGCGATCGGTTTTAGGAAGACTCCGAGGAGGTTTGAGAGTTCCTTGAACAGTGTTACGCCACGAACGAGCGAAGCGATTGCGGCTGTGTTTGATTTACCGTCTGCCTCTAGCTTGTGCTCAGCGATGAAACCGTTGAGCATTTTGCGAAGATCGAATAACGCACCGACGGCGGCTCCGGTGTTGAAGTCATCGTCCATCGCGTCGAGAAATCTCGTTCGCAGCGCGACGAGTTCGGAATTGAACGAGTCCGGTTCGCCGGACAATTCTGATGACGCGGAGCGCGACTTCGCGATCGGTAGTGCATAAAAGTCTTGGCCGGTCACTCGAGTGAATGACTCGATCAAGCGATAGAAACCGTCGATGCTCTTGGCCGTTTCTTCGAGCCGGTCATCACCGAAATCAACCGGGCTGCGATAGTGAGTCGCCATCAGGAAGAAACGGACGGTTTCAGGATCGAACTTCGCGAAGACAGCCGTTTTCACGGATTCGGCTCCCTTTGAGCCGGCAAGTTTTTGTTCTTCTTGAGCCTGCTTCTCGGCCATCATGTCGCTGCTCTGATTCGCAACAGCGTCGCCGTGCCGGCTGTGATCGCCGCCGATCTTGCCGCCACTGCTCTTGCGCAGCAGGCCGTTGTGCAGCCAATACCGAGCGAACGGCTTGCCGGTGCAGGACTCGGACTGAGCGAGTTCGTTTTCGTGATGCGGGAACATCAGGTCGAGTCCGCCGCCGTGAATGTCGATCGTGTCGCCGAGCAGCTTGCGAGCCATCGCGGAACACTCGATGTGCCAGCCGGGGCGGCCCGGTCCCCACGGGCTGTCCCACGCCGGTTCGCCCGGCTTCGAGCCTTTCCATAACGCGAAATCCGCCGGGTTGTGCTTGCCGTCGCGAGTCTCTGCACGCGTGCCGGCCAGCATCTCGGTCAGGTTGCGACCGCTGAGTTTGCCGTAGTCGGCGTCCTTCGTGCATTCAAAATAGACGTCGCCGTTGAGCGGGTATGCGTAACCCTTCTCGATGAGCCCGGAGATGATTTCCTGCATCTCTTTGATGTACTGCGTCGCATAGGGCATGTGGTCGATGCTCTCGACACCGAGCGTTCGCAAGTTGTCGAGATAATCCTCGGTCATCTTTTTCGCGAGCGCTTCGACGGTCGTTCCTAACTCATTCGCTTTCACGATAAGTTTGTCGTCCACGTCAGTGATGTTGACGACCCACGTCACCTGATACCCGGAGTACGCCAGATACCGCTTGATCGTGTCGAAGATCACCGGACCAACCATGTGCCCAATGTGAGCCGGCTTATAAACCGTTGGTCCGCACAGATACATCGAGACCTTCCCCGGCTCGACCGTTTGAAACTCTTCTTTCTGACGTGTCAGTGTGCTGTAAACGCGAATGGGCATAGTGAAAAAAATCCGAAACTCGAAACTCGAAATCCGAAGCCAACCGCTAGCGGCTTCACTGTGCGGGAGAATCGTTCAAAGTGGCTAAGAGGTTCAAGTCGGATTCATCGAGTCTTCGACAACCCAACAGCTTCTGCGAAGCGGGGCTGCACGTTGTGATTCACACTCGAAACATCTAGGAAAGTTCATTCCGCCTTCTGTGGCGGCTCCTCAAACGTGATGTCGCCGATCTTGGCGGCGGATCGTTGGCTTGTGCTTTGAGGTTTTCAAGAGCTTCCGTGGTGGCGGCGCTGACGGATTTCTCGGGTTCGGTTCTCAGCTTGGTTAGCCAGTCGCGATGGCGGGGAGTGGGCTGAGCCTTCAAGAACTCCACGAACGCGAGCCGAGCTTTCGCCGATGGGGACTCGACCAACTGCGCGAACATCGGGTCGTTGAACGAGCGGATGAGCAATGTGTTGGCTGCATACGGATTGTTCGCGTCGCAGTACCGAGCGAACTGTTCGGCGGGAGTCAGCGTCAATTCGTTGAGGATCGTGGTCCAGGTGCCGCCATGGTCGAGGAACCGAAACTTCAACTTGCCCCAACCGGTGAAGATGAATTCGCTCGACGCAATTTCCGCGAACTTGATCATCAAGTCGGGATACTCGGTGCGCCCTTAATCTTGCCCGCCGCGGTTTTCCAGTTCGCGCCGCTCCACTTGGACTGACTGACCCACTCTGAACCACCAAGATGAACTCTCTGCTCTGCAAACGTTGAAAATCTTGTTTCTATGAGAAGATTTTAGGAAAGGGTCGTGGCTTATATCATCAAATGCTGAGACAGCCCTCAGGCTCGCATGGTGATGTTCGACTTGCTGGATCAGTTGGTGGCTTCGGTCTCGCCCGTGATTTTGTCTTCTCACGAGTTCAGGAGGAACCAGGCGTTGCCGGTGCTGCCTTGCAGTTGGTCGATCTGATTGGCGGAGTTGTCATCGAGGACGCTCGCCAACAGGTTCGCGCCGGTGTGGCCGGAGCCGGTTCGCAGGCGGTTCACGCGAGTGGCGAACGGGTCAGTCTCCGTCCATTCGTGGAGCACGTTGCACCAGAACTCTTCGTGAGCCGCCGAATTTCGAGCGTCGTGAGTGGTCAGGCCGGCGATGAGGATGTCGTCGCCCGCGTTGGCGGTGATTTTGTCGGCTCCCTGGCCGCCGATCAGGTCGTCGTTGCCGTCGCCGCCGAACAGCAGGCTGTCCGTCGAAGAAACCGCCGAAGCACTCGACATTTCTCCGCGTACTGTCAAACGCCAATGGGCCTACGCCCGCGCTTTGCTGCTCGATATGCTCGATGAGTCGGAGCTTGTGCGAGTCGGCGAATGAGGATTTCATTCGTGAGGCGAGCCGAAGTGCGTTACCCCCTCAAAGCGAGCCGGGCTGCGTCAGCCCCTGGACTGTTTCGACGACGTGTTCGACTCGCATCCGGGAGATTCCGGGGGCTAACGCACCCCAGCTCGCCGACGTTGAAATCCGGCTCGCCGACATTGAAGAAATTGAAATCGAACTCGAAAACCGAACTCTGTGATGACCGAATTTGAACTCTTTGCTGATGCCTTGGAAGTCGCCGACCCGGTGGAGCGGAGGGCGTTGCTGGCTCGCGTTTGTGGCGACGATGGAGCGATGCGGGAGCGGGTCGAGCGGCTGTTGCAACTCCATGAGGCGAATTCCGGGTTCATGCAAGAGCCGTCCGCGAAGACGCCTGAAGTAATGCCGCCGACGATCAGGTTCAATCATCAGCCGGGAGCGGCGACCAGCCCTTCGGGAGTCATTGAGGTACGACAGAACGAGCTGGCCTGGGATGATCCAACAAAACCAATCACACACAACTTGCCGAGCCAGGGT
>CAIJTL010000503.1 GCA_903823545.1 uncultured Planctomycetaceae bacterium | reverse complement strand
TGCTTTCTCTGAGGTACTCCTCACGAGACAGATTGACCAGAGGCCAGCTCGTGGGGCGGACACGGACGACGCGCCCGGGGCGGATGCCTTCGATGATCTGGTCCGTCTCGAAACGAACCTGAATGCCGCTGCTGCCTAAGGGGGCGTCTCCGGGAAGACGGGTGACTTCGAGGATCGATCCGCCGGAGGCCATGTGAGCCGGGCTGTAGTCGCCGTGAGTGTGCTTCAAGGTGTTCTCGACCGAGTTCATCTGCGCGGAGCTGCCAGCTTTGAAGTCTGCGTAGAGCGATTCATCCATGCCGCCGAACAATGTCGCGGTCACTTTCGCGCGGCCGAACTTGCCGTACTCGACGGCATCCACATAGGCAGGCATCCAACGGCTGCGGATCAGAGCTTTGTGGGCCTCGGTTTGATTCTTGGTGGCTCGTTGCAAAGCGGCGTCGTCCAGCCAGATGTCCGAAACGTGATATCGCAGGAACACTCCGTTGGGACTCGGCTCCCAAGTCAGCCCGAGCAGGACCACTTGGTCGCCCAGGGCTTTCTTTCCGGTCGCAGGCCAGATGCCTTCGGTGACCAAGTCGTCGAGGCTGAGACATTCACGGCCGCGCCAGAATCGCGTTGCGGCGTTGAAGGTCAGCTTCTCCACGTTGGCCTTGCCGTCGCCACCGGCTTTGGACTCACGAGTGGCCGCGATCAGCGCTTGATTCGCTTGAACGTCGACCTCCTTCAGTTTCCACACCATGCCTTCTCGCAGGCAGAAACTGGGCTCGTCTTCGAGGAGCAGGGCGTGATTCTCCGCAGGCCGCTCGGGGTTCCCCTTTCCGAATACCGGCACCGAAGACGTCTTCGGGTCGGGGGGGAGGAATCCTCGCACATGCATGACGGTGTTGAGCGTGATGTCTCGCAGATCCGCAGGCGCTCCGTGATATCGCACGACTCCGTAAGGCAGCATCGCGAACGGATGCGGAGCATTGCGGAAGAACTCGCCGGGCGTTTCCACACGAAGGCTGCCGCGACGATTCGCATGGTCCACGAACGCCAGCACGCCTCGGTAGGAGGCTGCCTTTTCCAGCGCGGGGAATTTTCCGGGCTCGGGGCGGTATGGTTGCTCCTGGTTCTTGGTTCCCGGTTCTTGGCTTCGAGCGATTGCCGGAAGCAGCGACGAACCAACCAGCACCATCAACGAGCAATAAATCACGGGCATCAAACGAGAGGTACGACGGACTTCTAGTCCGTCGCGCCGATCGACGGACTGGAAGTCCGTCGTACAGAGATGCTCGCACGGCGTGCGCATGACACGAAGTAAGGATCGAAATGCAGAAGCGAAGAGTGGTCTCATAGGTGGATCAGTATTTCGGGAAGATGGCTGGGGTGGGAAAGCGCTCGTCGATGCTGGCGCCGTCGAACACGTACTCCTCGCGAGGGACTTGCATCTTGGGCCAGCTTTCGGGGCGGACACGCACAACTCGTCCGGGGCGGAGTCCCTCGATGATCAACTCCGTCTCGAACTGAATCTGGATGCCGCTGCTACCGACGGGGACTTCTCCGCTTGCCTGAGTGACATCAACGATCTTGCCATTGGCAGCGATGTGAGACGGACCGTAATGGCCGGCCGTGTGCTTCAGGGTGTTCTCGGCGCCGTTCATCTGGGCTCCGGCGCCCTTCTGGAAGTCGGCATAGAGAGACGGATCCATGCCCCCGAAAAGCGTCGCGGTGACAGTGGCGCGGCCGAACTTGCCATGCTCAACCGCATCAACCCAAGCCGGCATCCAGCGACTGCGGATGAAGACCTTGTGCGTCTCTGTCTGGAATGACGCCGCGTTCTGAATAGCCGCGTCATCCAGCCAAATGTCCGAGATGTGGAATTGGGTGAAAGCACCACTCAACCCATCCCCCGGCGCCGGCTTCCAGGTGATTCCGAGTTGGACTGCCTGCCCATCAAGGGACTTCTTACCGCTGGAGGGCCATGCTTTTTCTGCGACCAAATCCGCGACTCGAATTCGCTCGCGACCACGCCAAATGCGAGTGGCGGCATCGAACGTCAGTTCTTCT
>CAIJTL010000502.1 GCA_903823545.1 uncultured Planctomycetaceae bacterium | reverse complement strand
TCCAGTCGCCACCAGAAAGCTGATCCTTCTTCACTTGGTCGTACCACCACGGATGCCGATTCGTCGTCGATTTCGTCGGCTTCTCTCCTTCGATCCAGATCGTCTCGGCGTTGGTAATCGGGGCAAAAAGAGTGATGAAACAAACGGCAAGTCCAAGAACTTTCATGGAATAATTCTTCTGTGGTTGAGACCAGCGTGTGACACAAGTGTGAACAGCGTTCGTGATATGAATCCCAAATTGTCGAGGGGCAACAATAAGCGGTCGGAGAAAAGAGAATGGTTGAAAGCACGACTGAACCGCATCGTGTTTCAGTTTCTAAACAGACCTCATTTGAAAAACCATTGCGAGGTGGTCTGCGTTTTGCGTTCTGAGAATGGCACTGTGGCGATTCATGTTCAATCGCCGAGCTTGTGGCTGTTGAGAACGAGTTACCGTGAGACGGATTGCCAAGAATTCTGTTGTTTGCGTGTTGCTTCTTTGCATCGGGAGCCTATTCGCGGTGGCATCGGCAGCCGATGTGAAAGTGCTGCTCACTGACGGCCGGACATTGCGCGGCTCGTTCGTGCAGAACGAGTCCAATGCAAATCAACTGGCGATCGAAATCAGAAACGCTGGGAGTACGATTCGCCGCAAGTTGAACTGGAGCCAGGTCGCGTCAGTGAAAGTGCTCTCGTCGCAAGAGCCTTACGAACCGATTAACGCCATTCGACGCGAGCCACAAATCGAGTTAACAAATCCAATCGCAGCGGAAGCAAACCAACTCCCTTTGTCTGAGTTAATCGTTTCGGCTCAACCGGTGAGCACAAATGGCAAGACCGACTGGGACGCATTGCGACTCTCGTTGCGCGGGTTGGATCAACGTGGTCAATCGGTCGCTCTTTTTGGAACCCTGACCATCACGCTGTGGGGACAACGCCAAGAAGTCGCTCGAGTCAATCCAGACCAATTGGTCACGATCCCGAAAGAGATCGAGCAACTCGCAACGTGGACCCGCTCGCTCGACTCAGAAATCGAACGATTGTGTGAACTCTCGTCACCTGTTGGTGCTCGGCAAGGTCGAAGTGGAGCCATCTACGAAGACACCGCAAAGTATTCTTGCGGTGCTGGCGGCCCTAATTATGACGGTCAGAATCTGACGAGTTTCGTTGGAAGGCATGGTCGTGGACGTATGACTTACGAAGACGATCCCCAAGATGTTTTGCAGTTACTCCTACCGCTGCCTCATCCACTTCCGGATCAAGACCCGCGTCGTTCACCGATTGGTGACGTCAGCGTCGAGTTGATGATGCCTGGAGTTGGTGTCTTCTCAGCCACATCGTCCGATGTTGTGCTGACACACCAAAGTGCTCTCCGGCAGTATCGACTTGAACGCGAGGGGACTCGGTTCTTTCCAAACGAGCGAACGACCGGCAACCAGAATCATTTCGGTTCGGTGACAAATCGCAGCCTCTGGCCAGAGCGCCGCACTCTCAACTTTCTGCCATAAGCGTTGGCCCGGCCCGTCTCTCCGAGCCTGTGAATCGATCGCGTGGGGCACGTTTCCAACGTGCCTCAATATCGAAAAGTCGAGCACGTTGAAAACGTGCTCCACGAAAGATTCACAACCTCTCCGCGGCGCTCTGCGGTCGCCCTTCTTCTTGTGCCGTTCCGCGTCAGACCACGCGTCGCTCCCGCTTTTGTCGCTTTATTTCGGGTGATGTCTGAATGCCACGATGTTGCCAATTGAGGTGCGCGTTGGTGGCTGAACGAGTTACGTCGATGGGCTGATTTTGGCGTTGCGTCTTGGCAACGTTGGGTGGAATGGCATCGTTGGTGGGCGGTGGCCGTTGTTGGTTTTTTGCGAAGAATCTTTGAGGCTGATGGCTCAAGGACTTGCGCATCGAAAGGCGAACGCTCGCGCAAATTATTTGAAGCGCTTTGAGCAATTGGCATTCAGCTCGCTTAACACCTTTCCCAACAAACACGACGCAAACAACTGCGTCAAACGCCTCAACAACATTCGTTCTCAACACCTTGAAGAAAGAGCCATACCATGAAGAATCTCATCAACGACGAAGCTGGTTTTGTTGTCTCCGCTGAATTGATCCTGATCGCGACGATCACCGTGCTGGGAATGGTTGTCGGTCTGGCCGAAGTTCGCCAAGCAGTCAGCGAAGAATTGGAAGACGTCGCCGCCGCGATCGGTAGCTTGAACCAAGGATATTGCCTCAACGGCATGCACTCGACGAACAAGGCCCACACGAACGGCTCTCACTTCCGAGACCACTCCGACTTCTGCGACAACGAGAACGACATCGTCGGCACCGACCCAACTCGCGAAAGCGGCCAAGGCCACAGCTACTAATCACCACGCTCGCAACCACGATCTGCCACCTTGCTGACTCAACCAAGCCAGCGACTCGAAAACCAAACTCAGGCCAGCGACAGCTTGCCGCTACGTTGGACGGCTGACGAATCTCTCACCGCCAGCCGCCCCAACGTTGATTCTGAAATGCCTGATTGACTCTCTCGACTCTTTGATGTGAACCCTCGCCAGATTGCCTGGCGAGGGTTTTTCTTTTTATCGAATGGTGTCGTGCGGCTTGAGCGCAGCGATGACTGAAGCCACGATGGTCGCTCCTGGTCTTCATTCTCCGACGCACTCAGGAGTCACCGAGGCATGAGTCGTTCGCTAATTCAAAAAATGAACAAAACCGGTTCCGCACCGACGGCATGCCTCGTTTTCGTAGGCATGCTGATACGGCTGGCGGTCAGCGGTGCCGCAATCGCCGATGAACCGCTGTCGTTCAACCGCGATATCCGACCGATCTTGTCAGATGCTTGCTTCCAATGTCACGGGCCGGACTCAAAGCAGCGGAAGGGGGATTTGCGACTCGACAATGAATCGCAAGTCTTTGAAAAGCGAGACGGACATCATGGGCTTGTTCCGGGTGATCCAGCGAAAAGCGAGTTGTTTCGCAGGCTCACGGCGACAGACGACGAGCGAATGCCGCCACCAAGCAGCGGCAAGAAACTCAGTCCACAACAAATCGAAACGATTCGACGGTGGATTGAGCAGGGAGCAAAGTGGCAATCTCACTGGGCCTATATCGCTCCGTCTCGTCCCAAACTTCCGATCGTGAAAGATCACGCTTGGCCGAAAAATGGGATCGACCATTTCGTGCTCTCACGGCTTGAACGAGAGGGTTTGACTCCCTCACCGTCAGCCGACCGCGCAACGCTGCTGCGGCGTGTAACGCTTGATCTCACCGGCATCCCACCGTCGATGAATGAGATTGAATCATTCCTGAACGATGACACTCCGAACGCTTATGAAAAGATTGTCGATCGTTTGCTCGCGTCACCGCGATTTGGCGAGAAGTTCGCTCGACCGTGGTTGGACGCCGCTCGATACGCTGACACCTCTGGTTATCAATCGGACGGTGAACGAAGCATGTGGCGTTGGCGCGATTGGGTCATCGACGCCTACAACGATAACAAGCCGTTCGATGAATTCACGATCGAGCAACTCGCCGGCGATCTGCTGCCGAAGCCGACGATGGAACAAGTCCTCGCAACCGGGTTCAATCGCAATCACCGAGGCAACGCCGAGGGCGGGATCATTCCCGAAGAGTACGCCGTGGAATACGTCGTCGATCGAGTCGACACCACTGGAACCGTCTGGCTCGGACTGACGCTCGGCTGCTGCCGTTGCCACGATCACAAGTTCGATCCGTTCTCGCAGAAGGAGTACTACGAACTTTTTTCGTTCTTCAACAACGTGCCAGAAAAAGGGCGAGCAGTGAAGTTTGGTAACTCGCCGCCGTATGTGAAAACGCCAACTCGCGCACAGCAAAGACAAATCGATGCTCTTGATGAGCGCATTGCGGGAACAGAAAAAGAGGTCGTTGAATGCCAAGACGAGCTCAAGCGTGAACAAGCTTTATGGGAGAAATCGTTGGCCAATCAGCCGCCGCTTGATTGGAACGTCTCTCGTGGCGAAACATTACGCTTGCCATTTGATGAAGACGGCAAGCCTAAGCCAACACTCGCTGGCAGTACACCATCGGCTCGACCACAACCGCAGCCGCTCGGTCCGACATCAGGTGCTCCCGTCATGAAACCCGCAGATCAAGTGTCAGTTGTGTTTGGCGAAGGCCGCTTCGGAAAGGGGGCGTACTTTGACGGACAGCGTCGGTTCGCAGTTGGTGACGTCGCGAACATTGGATTTTTTGAACCGTTTTCGATGTCCGTTTGGATTCGAACAGAAGAGAAGTCGGGAACGATTTTCTCTCGTATGTCCGATGATGCAAATTCCGACGGTTACAACCTCTGTCTTGAAAACGGAAAGCTGCAACTCAACCTCAGCAAACGTTGGCTAGACGATGCCATGCGTGTCGAGACGGCAGAAGCGATTCCGATCGGTGAGTGGGTTCACGTGGCCGTCACCTACGACGGATCACGGATTGCGAACAACGTCCATTTCTGGATTGGTGGCAAAGAAGTTCCCAAGAAGATCTTGTTGGATGAACTGAATCAGGCGTTTGCATCGAAAGATGTGTTCCGCGTTGGTGCCGGTGGATTAACTCCCCCATTTAAGGGAGCGATCGACGACATCCGGCTATTTGATGTTGAATTATCGTCGGAGGAAGTCTCGATTCTGGCCACACCGGAGAGTGTTTCAGAACTGGCTGCTCGTAGTGACGCCACAAGATCAAAGCCCCAGAGATTGAAATTGATGTCGGCATTTTTGGACGCTCATCCTGCGTCGGAAATCAGTCGTTCATCTTTGGAACTCTCCCGCTTACGCCTTCAACGAGCCGCATTTTTCGAAACCGTTCCGACGACGATGGTCATGCAGGAACTCGCCTCTCCGCGCCCAACCCACGTCTTGCTGCGAGGTGCATACGACCGACCTGGCGAGGCTGTTTCTCCGAACGTTCCCAGTAGTTTGAATGTCCGCATTGAAGCCGCTAAGCGACAAGGTCCGCTCGATGCGACCTCCCCAAAACTCAATCGACACCAGTTGGCGAAGTGGCTCATTGATCCCGCAAATCCGCTGACAGCGCGAGTGACCGTGAATCGGTTTTGGCAACAATTCTTCGGACAAGGATTGGTGAAGACGGTCGATGACTTCGGCTCACAGGGGGATTGGCCATCGCATCCGGAGTTGCTGGATTGGTTGGCGCTGGAGTTTGTGGGAGAGGCGGGACTCAAATCGCAAAACGCACCTGGATGGGACATCAAGCGATTGATCCGGTCGATTGTGACCTCCGCGTCGTATCAGCAATCGTCGAAAGCGTCGGCTGATCTTGTCGCGCGTGATCCGGAGAATCGGTTGCTAGTTCGTGGGCCACGGACGCGATTATCAGCAGAGATGGTTCGCGATCAGGCTCTCGCGGCCAGCGGCTTGTTGACGGAGCGTCTCGGAGGGCCGTCGATTAAGCCATATCAACCCGATGGTTTGTGGGACGATCTCCAGAACACGGAAAAGTACGTGCAAGATCACGGCTCGGATTTATATCGCCGTGGATTGTACGTCTTCTGGAAACGGACGATTGCTCCGCCGGTGATGGTTACGTTCGATGCGGCTGGTCGAGAAGCTTGTACGGTGCGAGAGACTCGCACAAACACTCCGCTACAGGCGCTTGCACTTCTGAATGAAGTGAGTTTTGTTGAAGCGGCTCGCAAACTGGCAGAGCGTGTGTTGCGAGAAGGAGGCAGCGACGTTGATGGTCGGCTGCGGTTCGCATTTCGGCTCGTGCTGACTCGTGATCCGAGCGAGCGAGAACTCAAAGTCTTGAGACGCGGTCTAGAGCAACATCTCGAACATTATCGTCGAAACCCTGCGGGTGCTGCCGACGTTCTTCAAACAGGAGAGGCAATCGCTGACTCGGCTCTGAATGCTGTCGAGGTTGCCGCGTGGACGGCTACGAGCAGCTTGATCATGAACCTGGATGAAGCACTCACCAAAGAGTGAGAGACGTTCGAGTGGTCAGTTCGGCTGTTAAAGCTGGCGTTGTGCGGCGAGTGGCCGGCTCTACGTTTCGTGTCACGCTGCTATACTCGTCGCGTCTTTTATCGGAGAGTTTGTATTCATGGTTTCTGCGACGCGGACATGTCGGTTGATCACGTTGGGTTGCAAGGTCAACCAATATGAAACGCAACTCGTCACTGAGGCGTTGTTGCGTGCTGGATTTCGCGAGGCTGGCGACGGAGAGGCTGCCGACTTGTGCGTCGTCAACACCTGCACGGTGACGGAAAACGCCGATTCACGTGGGCGACAGGTCGTGCGGCAATTGGCTCGCGAAAATCCGAATTGCCAGACGATTGTGACCGGCTGCTATGCGACTCACGATCCGGATTCGGTGGCGAAGTTGCCGAATGTGATTGAAGTGGTTCCGGACAAACGCGAACTGCCGGATGTCTTGTTGCGACTGGGGGTCGCTGAATTTCCGACAGGAATCAGTCGCTTTGATGGCCACAAGCGTGCGTTCGTCAAGATTCAAGACGGCTGCATTCTGAAATGCTCCTACTGCATCATTCCACATGTGCGACCCCGTTTGGAAAGTCGATCGCCAGGTGACATTGAAGAGGAAGTGCGGCGGTTGATTGATTATGGCTACCAAGAGATTGTGCTGACTGGAATCCACGTGGGGCACTACGGAGTCGATACAACGCGCGGTCGATCGGGGCTTGAACCATTTCGACTTTGGCACTTGTTTCAACAGCTTGATCGCATTCCGGGGAACTGGAGGTTGCGGCTGTCGAGTATCGAGGCGGCTGAAGTCACAGATGACTTCATTTCCGCTGCGGTTGATTGCGAGCACTTGTGCCCTCATTTTCATCCGGCGTTGCAGAGCGGCTCAGATACAGTGCTCGCCAGAATGAGGCGGAGATATCGCGTCGGACGTTTCTTAGAAACTGTCGGCAAAATGCATTCGCGACTCCCGAACCCGGCGCTGACGACCGACATCATCGTCGGCTTTCCCGGAGAAACCGACGATGAATTTGAGCAAACTATGGAGACTTGTCGGCAAGCTGCCTTCATGAAGATTCACATCTTCCCGTTCAGTCGCCGACGTGGAACTCGAGCCGCGACGATGCCGGATCAGGTTCAAGCGTCGGTGCTGAAAACTCGATGCCAGGAGCTTGCGAAACTCGAAGCGGACCTCGCGCGACGATATCAGCAGGCATTGTTAGGCTCGGATGTTGAAGTCTTGGTCGAAGGTCTTGCTGAGTCTCAACCAGGGCACGTTTTTGGGACCGATCGCCGTTATGTCACCGTGGAATTGCCTGGAAACCGGCTGGACTTTGGCCATCTGGTCGACGGGCGAGGCGTGGCAATCTGGAATGAGAAGTTACATGCCAGCAGATTTTCCGAGCCGAATCTGACGAGCGTCTTTGCGCCGAAGTCCTTAGAATCTGCGACCACTTGAGAGGCTCGCGGCATTCAGGGAGTCTCTTCGCCGAGTTGGAAATTTTGCGACGCACTCAGAACGCCAAGGTGTGACTTATGGCTCTGCCAGACCGACCAACAAACTACATCACTTTGGAAGAGAACGGTGACGTCCTCGTCGTGGGCTTCACAATGCGGACACTGAATGACGAGGAAAACATCGAACAACTTGGACAAGAGTTGTTCGCGCTCGTCGAACAATACAACTGGCTCAAGCTGGCACTTGATATGTCGAGTATTGAGTACTTCACCAGTTCCGTGATCGGTAAGCTCATTACGTTGCATCGCAAGTTGCATCGCAGCCAGGGAAAGCTTGCGCTGTTCAGCCTCACGAAGGGCGTTGACTCGATCTTGGCGACGAGCAAGTTGTTGAATTACTTCACCGTGGCACCTGACAAAGCGTCGGCATTGGCCCTGCTTGTTTAATGAAGGTAGATCGTGACGCCGCTGATTGTCATTGAAGGAATTGACGGTTCTGGCAAAGGGACTCAGGCGAAAGCTTTGACCGATCGCTTGAATGAGGCTGGTCGACGAGCTGAATTGTTGAGCTTTCCTCGCTATCGAGAGACGTTGTTCGGCCACGCGATCGGTGATTTCTTGAACGGTCGCTTTGGGCAATTGAACGAAGTTCATCCGTTTTTGGCGTCGGTTCTTTACGCGGCGGATCGCTATGAATCAAAAGCGGTTTTGCTCAATGCCCTTGAGCAAAACGAAGCCGTAATCTGCGATCGCTACGTTCCGTCAAACTTGGCTCATCAAGGTGCCAAGGTCAGCGGTGATGAACGCACCGAGTTATTACAGTCGATTAAGCGCATCGAATTTGAAATCTTCGCACTGCCACAGCCAAAACTAATTGTGTTGCTAGATGTGCCTGTCGAAGTCGCACAGCGTAACATCGCCGCCAAGAAACCGAGAAGCTACACGGATAAAGCGGCCGACCTGCAAGAAGCGGACGGCGAATATCTGCAACGAGTCCGCGAGGTCTATCTGCAACTCGCGAGCGAGAATTCAAATTGGTATCGCGTCGAATCAGTTCGCGACGGTCTGCAGCGAAGCGTGGACGACATCGCTGATGAAATCTTCAAGCGTGTCATTCACGAACTTACGGCAACTATCGCCTAATGGTTTATGAACAGCCGTTGCCCGTGCTTGAGTGATTAATGGGCGTGAAGAGCCTCGTGTTGAGCCTCGTCATGCGGGCGAGTATCTCGGCCCTTGCCTGAAGTCAGTTCGATCCGATCAACGAATTTGACGTTCGCGCAATCGTCGAGCTCATCAGTATGGCAGGCCGCCGGGTTCTTGATGAGAAACCGAAACGAGCCCCCTTTGGCTTCAGGATACGGAACACCATCAAGCTGATAAACCAGGATTGCTTCGTCGAGGACCGCCGCAAGTGGAATACTGGCGGCGAAATCGTCTTTTGTCGCATGCAAAGTGAGATAGTCCGCTGTTTCACGAGGACGAACTCGGTTAAGCAACGATCTCAGAGTCACTCCATCACCCGGTCGCTTTGGATGAAACCGAGTGACATCCCGAACCTGTTCGGCTTCCGAGAATGCTTTTAGGTCGTCGAAAGAAAAAGAGGCCGGCTCATCAACGTCACCGTCGACGACAAGCTTTGCGTTGGATGTAGACATTGGCATTGGAGAGACACCTTTTGTTGCGAACTTGAAGATCGTCAACACGCTAATTCAAGAAGTGTCAATCAACAAGGAGATGCCAAGACGAATTGGTGGTTGAGTCTTGTTGAGGTCAGGCATCGGCTGCGACCACGGGAAAACAGAGTTTGACGTTAATCACCAAATCCCCTGATAATTGCCTCCGAAAGTGAGACCGTCGTTTCGGCCAATCTCGGCGAGAGCGTTTCTTACAGGAGAGTGACCGATGCCTGATTTACGTCAACGTCGGTGCTATTCGGTGCTTGGGC
>CAIJTL010000501.1 GCA_903823545.1 uncultured Planctomycetaceae bacterium | reverse complement strand
CGGAAACATCCTGCTCGCACTGCTCGCAAGTGTCTCAATGATGCAGGTCAAGACGTTGGCCTTTCGAACGTCGCAGGAGGTCGCCACAAGACTACGGCAATCACTCCATCGCCAAACTCTGCGACTCGGCCCAAGCGACCTTCAAGATGACGCGGGCGAAGTGGCGTTTTTGATGTTCACGGGCGATGTCGAACGAGTCCGCGAAGGGATTCAAGGCTGGTTCGAGCGGATCGTGCGAGCCCCGCTGTTCTTGGCCGGTCTGTTCTTCGTCGTATTGATGACGCACTGGCTCTTGGCATTGCAATGTTTGGTGCCACTCGTCGCCTGCTGGTATCTGATTCGCCATGAGCGACTGCGCTTCGACCAATCGAAGCGTCAAATGGAAGATCGAGTCGGTGTTGACCTGAAGCTCCTCGCGGAAGGCTTGCGAAAAACTCGATTGGTTCGCGGCTTCGGAATGGAGAACTTTGAGCACGAGAGGTTTCAAGGACATCTCACCCGCTTCTTACACAAAGTCGCTTCCCTTCGAGCAGACGAACGCTTGTCGCGATGGCTCTGTTGGATGGTCGTGGTCCTCACACTCGCGATTACGCTGTTCTTGATCGGAACAAAGGCACTGACCAATCCGATGGACCCAGCTCACCTGCCGGTGTCGGCGACTGTGATGTTCGTGCTTGCGTTCCGTTTGTCTTATCGCCCAGCCAATGAGATTTGGGATCTCCCGAAGATTGAAGAGTCAGCAGGAAAATGGGCTGACAGCATTTTGCGATACCTCAGTCAGATTCCCGAAGTGGGCCAGGCAGTCGGAGCGAAGTTTTTACAACCCTTGTCGAAACAGATCCAATTTGAATCGGTCACATACCGCCTGCCCGATGGGCGTTTGGTCCTAGATCGAGTTGATCTGCGATTGCCCGCAGGCAAGGTCATCGCTGTCATCTCGCTTGATCCGTGTGAAGCTCGCGCGTTGACCTACATGTTGCCACGTTTCATTGAGCCGCAAGCAGGTCGAGTTCTAATCGACGGCGAAGATCTCGCCTTCGTGACGCTCGAGTCCTTGCGAGCGGAAGCAATCTATGTCGGTGGTACAGACCCATTCTTTACAGGGACCGTGACCGAAAATCTCTGTTGCGGAGATCCTCGCTTTACTCTGCAACACGTGACTGAAGCCGCGAAGCTCGTCCACGCTCAGAATTTTATTTCCAAATTGCCGCAGGGGTACGAAACCTTGCTCGGCGAGTACGGCGAGCAGCTTGATGCGGGTCAGTCTTATCGCTTGGGACTCGCTCGGGCATTACTGCGCAACCCCGCGTTAATGATCATCGAAGAACCGGCAGAGAGGCTCGATGAAGACACGAAGTCGCTGCTCGACGACACCTACGCTCGCTTGGCAAAAGGACGCACGCTCATCTTTCTCCCCAGCCGCCTTTCGACAGTCCGCAAAGCAGACCACGTCATCTTCCTCCACAAAGGGCGTATTGAAGCGATTGGTAATTACTCAAAACTCATCACTTCGTCACCGCTGTTGCGCCATTGGGAGTACGTGCGGTTCAACGAATTCAGCCGAGAGAGCGATGCGGCGGAGTGAGTTGGAGATTTGTCAGTGGTCAGTGGTCGGTGGTCAGTTGGGACGCGGAACGTGGTTATGGAGTCTGAGGCAGTGATGGAACACGAAGAATCGCAACCCAGCCACCATGAACCACATTCAACGGACAACATTCATCGGACCACGGACAACGGACAACGGACAACAACCAACGGACACCCCACCACCTTCCGCCCGCTTGTCGAACTAGCTCTGCGCTGGGCGGCCAAATGTCATCGGCATCATCACCGCAAAGGGAGCGACCTGCCGTATATCACTCACCCGGTCAGTGCCGCGATGTTCTTAATGCGAGCGGGAATCGACGACGATGAAATCCTCGCCGCCGCGATGTTGCATGACGTCGTCGAGGACACCGATTGCTCGCTTGAGACTTTGGCGAGCAAGTTTCCGACTCGCGTCGTCGCGCTTGTTTCGGCCATGACCGAACGACAGCACGATTCGGATGGCCGAAAACGATCCTGGCAAGAACGGAAGACCGAGCACTTGCAGCACATCGCTGCCGAGCCTTGGGAAGCTCGCGCGATTGTGTTGGCCGACAAGCTTCATAATCTCGGTTCGATGGTGTTCGACCTCGATCACGGCGAAGAACTCTGGAGTCGCTTCACGTCGTCTCCGGAACGCACGCTGTGGTACTACCGCGAGATGATCGCCGTCGCTGAACAAGGCGATCCACGACTGACTCAATTGGCCGACGAATGCCGCACGCTCATCGAACAACTGGCGACATCGCTCACGATTACGTCGGGCGAACCGGGCTGACGCCCAATGGCACTCACTTTGACGTTGAAGTCTGGCAAAGTCGTCTTTCGCTCCGCGAAAGAACGTCCTTTCGCGGAGCGAAAGGCGACAAAGGAGTACCACCGGACTGACGCCGACCGGCTCACCTGGATTACGAAACCCGGCAATCGTTACTCCGACTTTCCTGCCGCACCTTTCGCGATTGGCGACGCTTGCTCGTATTCACGTAGCCGCCGCTTCAATTCATTGAGCACATCGGCCTCAACTGGCTCATCACTCGATTGTGCCAGCGAGATCGCACGACGCTGAGTTTCGGTCGCAGCTTTGATATCACCGCCGCAAAACAACGCACGTGCGAGCGTATCGACAATCGCCATGTTCTTCTTCTCGGAGACTGTGTCAGCCCGGCGAGCGGCATCCAGCGCCAGAGCTTGAAGTGCCGCCGGCGCGACCGGCTTACGCTCGGGATCAACCAGTTCCCAAGCGATTGCGTTGAGCATTTCCGGATCTTTGGCAAGCGGACCTTCTATCAGTTTTCGCCCTTCTTCCAACGCCACATCGGCCATCTCTTCGGAGAATGACAACAGTTGGAATTTCGCCAATTCGATTCGCAAAGCACTGCTCGGATTGTCTGAGGCCAGCTTATCGAGCCCAGCGATCGCTTCGACGGTCGGCCCCTTCGTGATCAGCTCCCGCAATCGCTCTTGAAGCGACGCCGATCGCCGCTCTTCCATGATCTCGTCGAGATGCTTCTTCGCCGCTTTCTGGAGATCCCACTTCCCTTTGATGATTTGCGGGAGCGACTCTTCGAGATCCATCGGATGCGTAATCAACGCAATTTTTCCTTCACCGTTAACCACGAACGCAGTCGGAATGCCACCAGCTTCAGCGGCGTGCAACCACGTTTGGCTCATCACTCCGTCGTCGGCCTTACCTCCTTGTGGGATTTCATCGCGAGCGATGCGGTAACTGATTCGCTTGTCGTTCGCTTTCAGAAACTCTTCCGCCGCTGACTCCTCTTCGTCCCAAACATTGACCCCCACGAAAGTCACTGCGGGATATTGTTTCTGCAATTCCGAAACATGCGGCATCGCGGCCACACACGGACCACACCAAGTCGCCCAAAACTCGATGACATAAATCTTCCCCGGCTCAAACGAGGTGATCGGCTCCCCTTTCAGAAAGCGGCTGACCTTCAATGGCGGAGCCTGCGAACCAACAATCAACGCGGGAGGTGCTTCGGAAACAGACTTCGCGACATTGTTCGGCTTAATGCCATCGTCGTTCACAGAACCATTACGCGATCCCGCTTGAGAACATCCAACCGCCATCATCAACAAGCCGACCAACAACCGCTTCATGATTTCATCCTTTGTGATGCAAACACGACACGCAAGAGCGCCTTGCCGCTCACCAAGTTTCCGCTGCGTGTCGTGCTAATTTTTCTTCAGATCAATTGCGACGAGAGGATAGGTCGGCACCAGCAACATCGCGAAGACCGGATTCAGCAAAACCCCGCTACTTGGCCCCAAAGCGATCGACAATAAGTGCTGGATCGGAACCAACAGGATCGCGCTACCCAAAGTCGCCAACAGCGTTCGCGTCACGAAATGGCAACGCATCGCCGAAAGTACGACCGCCAATAACGTTGGCATCAACAGCAAATGACTGAACTCCGGAGCCACCGTCGCCACGCTGATTCCAGCGAACGACCACCACAACCATAGGCTGCTCCATGTGTGCTCTGCCGACCGTCGATTCAACAACCAATGAGCAACGCCAAGACTGATGACCGCCGAAACACACCACAAACCAATTACCAACCAGTGGCCGTACCAAACGAAACTGCGAGGCAAGACACCGGTTTCACGCATCAATCGGCTCAGAAACCAGCCCGCGCACACGCTGCTGATTCCGACGATCAAACCACACAAGCCGAGTCGCAAAAATGTCTGCAACCCGTCCGGAGTACAAACTCGCCGCCAATTCGTCGCCGCGATCCCGATAAACGCCAAGATGCTCAGCGGCAAGCACCACCACAGCGGATAGCTCACGACAAAGAGCCCAAACACGTCAAAGAACTCCGCGTCGTCGCGGCTCTCGGTCAGTTCAACGTCCGAAGTGGCAATGTGCTGAGCCAACTTCAAAGCCTGTTCGCCAAAATGCTGAAGACTGCGTCGATCAAGATTCGCCAGCGTGTCGTCCGGTTGGTGGTAACGATGAGCACCATCAATGATCGCAAAGTTGAAACCCTGCCAACCTTCTTGTTGAAACACGGTGAAGTCACTGCCGTTGGGCAACGTCCGATAGACCGCCGTGAAGAGTGCTCCGGTCAGCCGAGGCCGAGCCAACTGATTGGCCCACGCTTCAACCGCCGCGCGATTCCCAGCGTGAGTCTCATACATCACGACTGGCCCGCTAGTCCCTCGCGCATCAAAGTTGAGCACCATCGGCTTCTTTGCCGACAACGGATGCCGCTTCACAAACTGCGTTGCTCCGAGCAACCCAAGTTCTTCGCCATCCGTGAACAGCAAATAAACCGGACGCTTCATCGGCCGAGATTCGAAAGAATTGCTCGAATCCATCAACGCCCGCGCACTCTCAATCACCGCTGCCACACACCCACCAGCATCACTCGCTCCCGGCCCGGTACGACATGAGTCGTAGTGAGTCGCTAAGACGAGCGGTCGCCCCGGCAATTCGGCCAACTGCGGATGATGAGCCAGCACATTGTGCAACACGACCTTCGCATCCGACTCAACCACTGCCATCTGCACTTCGACGGTCCAGCCCAAGTTACGCAGCAGATCAACTAAGCGATCTCGAACGATCAAATTCTCAACGGTTCCCGCCGGATGCGGCTTCGCGGGAAACAATTCTTCATGAACACTCACCGCACGCTCGGCAGAGAATTCGGTATCAGCAACGTCGGATGATTTCGATGCCGGTCCCCGATAATGCCACAGCGTGAGTAGCTCAATGAACGCAAGGCAAACGAATGCCGCGACCAACGAACGCCATCGTTCTCGCAATAGAAAACTC
This sequence comes from uncultured Planctomycetaceae bacterium, assembly GCA_903823545.1. Taxonomy (GTDB): domain Bacteria; phylum Planctomycetota; class Planctomycetia; order Planctomycetales; family Planctomycetaceae; genus SXKJ01. The sequence continues at coordinate 23 of CAIJTL010000501.1, read as the reverse complement.
ATCAGATCGTTCTCGCATCAACT
>CAIJTL010000500.1 GCA_903823545.1 uncultured Planctomycetaceae bacterium | reverse complement strand
TGACGACATCCCATTTGCGACGCTTCAAGCGAGCGTTGTCGAGAAACTCAAACGCATCAACCACCGCACCAACATGAGCTTCTTCAGGCAGGCCATTTAACTTCCAGTGTAAGTTTGCGGCTGCGATCGCAGGCTCTGCGGCATCAATCGACATCACTCGTTTTGCTCCGCCGACACCTGCGGCGACGGAAAAGCCCCCTGTGTAGCTAAAGACATTCAACACGCTCGCACCGTTGCACAACTGACGCATCGCTCGGCGATTTTCTCGCTGGTCGAGAAAGAACCCTGTCTTCTGACCGTGAACCACATCCGAGGTGAATTTCATTCCGCGCTCAATGAATTCGATCGGCTGCTCACGTGCCGGACCTACCAACCACCGCCCCTCTCGACCTCGTTGTTTACGACGCTCCATGACCGCAGAAACGCCCACGTTCTTCACGAGCCACTGAGCAATCTCATCGATATCCCAAAACGCGCTCGCTGCAGGGCCATCTAATTTGATGACGGCAACGTCAGCGTATCGATCGCAAACTAGCCCCGGGACGCCATCGCCCTCGCCGTTGAAGAGCCGATATCCGGTCGTCGCGGCATCAAATAATCGCTGCCGCAATTTCCAAGCATGCTGGAGTTGGGTTTCCGCCCAATCGTTGTTCAACCGGAGCGGTTCCTCGACTCGGCACGCGCGAAACGCGACGCCGCTACTCGGATCGTAATATCCGACGGCAATCGGACGCCCTCGTGTGTTGTCGAGCAATATCGCGGGAGTTCCTGGTTCTCCCCCAGGTAAATCGCGAAGCGCGTCTGCAAAGACCCACGGATGTCCGCGTTTGACGCTACGAGTCAAATCGCGAGCGAGTCGAAGAGTGACACGGGTAGATTGGCTACGAAGGAGTGACATGAGTGAGTTGTAGTCGCGATCGTCGATGACGTCCAAAGTGAGCGAAGAAAGTGATCAATATCAAATTCGATTGCCAGAGTAAGCGAATAAAAAAGCCCGGTTCAAAAAAACCGGGCTTAAAGCCACCAGAGGCAATCCAACACTTGATTGTCACGCAAACCCAAGAGGTCAGGACATCGTTGTCGCAGGCTCTCGCTTGATGGGTCTGTCTCGCCACTTGAAGTCCATCTCCATCGCTTTGACCGACAACATGCTGAGGAGCTTTTCATCCATCGTGGGACATGGCAAATGAGGGCAAGCGGCTTGCAGATTCGTCGTATCAAACTGTGGATCGTCGCGCCAGTAAGAGTTGTAGACACGAATATGTTCGTAGAAGAGGCGTTCGATTTCTGTCGGGTTGTCGATCGGCGTGTCGTATCCGGAGAACTCCGCACCAGGGTACTCGCAGACGTTCCGCAACACATCGCGAATCATCACCGCAGTCACTCGTTCGCGCGGGGTCAAATGGAAGGTCTGTCCGTGATGCTGAGGGTGCGTTACGATGTAGCTAATGACTTTGGAAACCCAATCGACGGGAATGAAATTTTTGGTCTCAGTACCGTTCAATGAAACGCGGGTCTTGTCATCACCCACGATATTTGAGCCGTTCACTCCCATCGAAGAGATGAGTCGATGAGCCAATTCCAAACAGGCATAGAAACCGTGGAAGGTTGAGGTGAATCCAGTCTTCGAGTCTCCAACGATGATCGCTGGTCTATAAATCGTTGGAGGACTGAGAAACTCTGCCTTCCGAACTAAAGTTTCTGCCTGAACCTTGCTCTCTTCGTATGGGTTTCCGAATTGCTGA
>CAIJTL010000499.1 GCA_903823545.1 uncultured Planctomycetaceae bacterium | reverse complement strand
TAAATGCCACGCGCCTTCAAGCCCGCCAACACCTGATCTCGTTGCTCCGCCGACGGCAGGATGATGTAAAACATGTGCGAGTTGCTGGTGCAATCTTCCGGGATCACCGGCAGTCGCAGTCGCCCCTCTGCCTCAAGTGGCTTCAGCTTGCGGCGATAAAGCTGATAAATCTCGCGCCGTCGTTCTGCGATGGTGTCCAATAACTCCAATTGGCCGAATAGAAATGCTGCCGATATTTCGCTCGGAACAAATGAGGAACCAAGTTCGACCCACGTGTACTTATCGACTTCACCGCGAAAGAATTTCTGTCGGTTGGTTCCCTTGTCTCGAATGATCTCCGCCCGTTCTTGGAACCGGGCATCATTGATACACAGCGCCCCGCCTTCGCCGCAGATGTAGTTTTTAGTCTCGTGAAAGCTGTAGCAGCCGAGATGTCCGATCGACCCCAGCGCGCGGCCGTTATGAAAAGAATTCACTCCCTGAGCCGCGTCTTCGACAACCAGCAGATCGTAACCCCTGGCGATGGCCATCAAACGATCCATTTCACAGCCGACGCCGGCATAGTGAACTGGAAAGATGGCTTTCGTTCGGTCGGTAATCGCTGCTTCAACCAGCATGTCATCGAGATTCAGCGTGTCCGGCCGAATGTCCACGAACACCGGCTTGGCTCCCAGCCGAGCCACGGCAGAGGCCGTCGATACGAATGTGAACGAAGGCATGATGACTTCATCCCCCGGTCCGAGATCGCACAGCATGGCCGCCATCTCCAGTGCGGCGGTACATGAAGGCGTCATCAATACTCTATGGATACCGAACTGTCGTTCGAGCAATCGGGAGCATTTTTGCGTGAATTTTCCATCGCCTCCGATATTGCCCAGCGTCACCGCCTCAGCGATATAAAACAACTCTTTCCCAGCGATAAATGGGCGGTTGAACGGGATCTTCGGCGACTGGTTCATGGGTATTTATCCGGTGGTTGCACGAAGCCGGTTGGCGATCAGAGCTCAGCAAACTGGATTAGTACATTAGCGGAACCGTCGCGCCGATTAATTAAGGAAGTGTGCATTTTCCATGAACACTACGGTTGGCTCGCTGACAAGACTGGTTGCGAAGAATTTAATCCGTAAGAGTTCCAACAAGATCTAATGATGGCGGCACATGTTGATCCGCCGTTAGGAATGCCACGACACAGACAATGACAGCGATAATGTCCCACCACCCTTCTGCGCTGCCTGAGGCGAAATGTCCGTCGTCACCCACGACAGCCGCCCCGGAAGCCACTCGTCCCAGGTGGAGAGCAAGTCTGACCGCCGAGGCCCTCTTTTTGATCGGTTTGGCGATCCTAGCCTACTGGCCCGTTGTTGAATGTGGATACGTCTGGGACGACGACAAATACCTCACGGACAATCGCTTGATCACTGAGCCGGGTGGACTCGTTCCGATCTGGCGCCAAGTCGGAGCGACTCCGCAGTATTATCCGATGGTGTTCTCGACGTTCTGGCTGGAATATCGACTGTGGGGGCTTCACCCGACGGGGTACCACCTCACAAATGTCGCATTGCATGCCGTGAATGCAATTCTCGTTTGGCGGCTTCTACGTCGTTGGCATCCTGCGGTGGCTTGGTGGACCGCCGCGTTGTTCGCGGTGCACCCGGTGCATGTCGAATCCGTGGCCTGGATCACCGAGCGCAAGAATGTATTGTCAGGCGTCTTTTACCTCGCGTCGTTTCTGAGCTATCTGCGGTATCGTGACAGTGGCCATTGGCGCCGATACTTGCTGGCCTTCGTGCTGTTCGGAGCGGCCCTGCTGAGCAAGAGTGTCACGGCAACACTTCCCGCCGCGATCTTGGTCGTGCTGTGGTGGCGAGACGGGCGAATTGGTTGGAGCGACATTCGTCCGCTCATTCCGTTCTTTGTCATCGGAATTGCATCGGGACTGCACACGGCGTGGATCGAACGGCAGTTCGTCGGTGCTCGCACGGCGGACTTGGACTGGTCATGGCTTGAGCGATTATTGGTTGCCGGCCGTGTTCCGTGGATGTATCTCGAAAAACTGGTCTATCCCTGGCCGTTGATCTTTTTCTACCCGCGCTGGATGGCCGTTCCGAGCGAGTTGAAGAGCTGGTTCTTCCCGCTCGCAACACTGCTGTTGATCGGCGGACTATGGCGGTCGCGAGACAGAATTGGACGACTACCGCTCGCCTGTGTTTTGTTCTTTGGCGGAACGTTGTTTCCGGTGCTCGGACTGGTCCCCGTTTACCCGATGCGTTTTTCGATCATCGCCGACCACTTCCAGTATTTGGCGAGCCTTGGTCCGCTGGTGTTGATGGCAGTTTTGTTGGCTCGGTGCGAGTCGTCCTGGCAACTCATCGGCCGAATGGTCGGGACAGCCGGCCTATTGGCGCTTGTTGCGACGTGCTGGTTTCAGATCGAGGACTTTCGGGACGAAACCTGTTTGTGGTCGCGTACGCTGGCTAAGAATCCCGATTGCTATCTGTGCCACATGAATCTGCAAACAAATCCCGAAAATTTGACTGTAGAGCAAATATGCCGCCGGGTGATTGAACTCGCGCCTCAGTTCGAGCACGCCTGGCACTGTCTTGGTAACTCGTTGCTGAAGCAGGGCCGATCGGCCGAGGCCATCGACTGTTTTCAGGAGGCTCTCAAGCTGTTTCCGGAATACCCCGAAAGCCACTTCGCGTTATCGCATGCTTATGAGGATCTCGGACAACTCCAGTTGGCGATTCATCACGCGAGGCATTCGTTGGCGATGAGGCAGGAGGCGAGCAAATACGCCAATCTGGGCCGACTCTTGATCGCTGCCGGATCTCTGGACGAAGCGAATCAAGTACTGGACGCTACCCTCAAACTCGATCCGGACCAGTTTGATGGCTTGGTGAATCGAGCGTCGTTACACGCCATGCATCAGGAGTTCGCTCAGGCCGAAATGTTGTTTCGACGCGCACATCAACTCCAGCCCGAAGCAGACGCTCCAATTGCAAATCTGGGGAAAGTCTGTTGGGAACAGCAACGGTACTCGGACGCTATGAATTGGTTTGAACGAACGCTTGAAATCGCGCCTAACGACTTGTTTTCGCTCGGCCGCAAGGCGCTGTTCTTGGCGGCAGCCCCAGAAAAAAACCGGCGCGATTCGCTGGCGGCTCTCAAGCTGGCCGAAGAGTTGTGTGATCGAACCCTCGAACAAGTTGCCGATCTTCTGGTCATCCGATCCATCGCGAAAGCGGCGAATCGACAATTCGAGTCAGCCAATGGTGATCTCACCAAAGCCCAAGCCTTGGCTCAGCAGTCTGTCAGCTTTGATCTCAGCAGGTTGCGGTTATTGTTTCGGAACAACAGTCCCTACGAACTTCCGGTTCATTCCGCGTCACGGTGAGGTCTGATGTCATTGAAGCCTGAAACAGCAGCGAAGTATGTCGCGAGGGCGTGGCAACATTTCTTGGCGGCACCACCGATGCGGTGGAGTCGCCGGGGGGCCTGAGAAATTCGTTTTTTGAAGCGCAGGGATCGCTGAGAGAACGAACGCAGAGGATGTGAAGGACTCTCAGCGAACTCCGCGTCAAGCTCTGTGGCCCCTACGTTTCAAAAAGCATTTCCAAGTGGATTCCAAATCCGGTCGGACTACGCCAGGAAAAGTTGTCGCACACGTCGAAACGCAGGTCGCGATTGCCGGCCGTGTCTTCCTCGCAACCAATCTCATGCAACCGCTGGAACACCAGCAGGCGTTCCTCGAAATACTTCGGCCCGGTAATGACTTTTTCCGTGAGCTCTCCCGTCTTGCGGTCCGCCATGACCCACGCCATGTCAAGATGGCAAAAACTTCCGGCCTCATCTCGGGTGCAATCGCATGTCGCTGATCAGAGTTGTTTGGCGATCAGCAACACCACTGCCGGATCAGCTTCTCGTAGATCGCGGTACCACGATCGAGTTGATCGAGGGCGATCCATTCATCCCAAGTATGGGCTTGAGCGATGTGGCCTGGGCCGAGGACGGCGAGTTGTTTGAGATCGGTCAGCATCGCGCCATCGGTGCCGTAAGCGACTGTCGTTGCTCGCGGGCGATCGGCGAGTTTCACGAGTTCTTGAATGAACTCGCAATTCGGATCGACATACAACGGCATGGCTCGATTTCGTACTTCAAACCTGAGACCGCATCGTTCGGCGGTAGCTTGAGCGCGAGCCACCAGCGATTCGGGATCTTGTCCAGGCATCGGTCGAAAGTAGACCGTGCAGACGCTCTGCGGAGCGGTGATGTTGCCCGCATACGTGAAGTCGTTGATGCCGATGTTCCAACTGATGACCGGTGGATCGAACTCCGGATGTTGCCACGCCGGGTCCGATTCGACTTCGTCGTGAATGGCTTTCATCTCACTCAGAAAAGGGATCATCGCCAAATTAGCATTGAGTCCTTCTCGCGTACTGCTGTGCGATGCTTTGCCGATTGATGTCGCCACGATTCCGAACGTCCCTTTGTGAGCGTGAACCACTTCTAAATGTGTCGGCTCGCCGATGATTCCTTTTGAGTGGCCGGCGACCATTTCGCGAAACAGCTGCGAACGTTTCGCGACGTCGCGTGCTCCGCCGTATCCGATTTCTTCGTCCGCCGTGCATGTGACGTAAATCGGCTGCCGCAAATCTGCCACGCGAATTCGTTCGACCGCGGCCAACATGCAGGCCACTGAGCCTTTCATGTCGCAGCTTCCTCGGCCATAAAGTCGGCCCTCTTTCACGGTCGGCTCGAACGGGCCGTGCTCGTTGCTGAACCAAGGGCTCGCGGGGACGACATCCGTGTGCCCGAAGTAAGCCATGCCGCCAGCTCCCTTTCCGAGCTTCCCGACGATGCTCGCCTTACGAACGCCGTTTGCGTCGTCGTATTCGAGCCGCTCGATCTCGAATCCCATTTGTTTCAACGTGCGCTCGACGCTATCGGTGACAGGAACATTCGATTTCGAGCTGACCGAATCAAAGCGGATTAACTCGCTGACGTACTGCTGAGCATTCATTCGATGACTCCTTCATGATTTCGAGACGAGCGCTTCGACGAGCTGTCGCGCGAGTTCAACATGTCCGCGAACATTAGGCAATTGACCGCCGGCCGCCCACCAGTCGGGTTCCGTATCCGCGAGAGCGAGCCGCTCTTCAAAGAGAGCCCAATGGTCAATCAGTGCGATTCGCCGGTCTTTGGAGACCTCTCGGATGATCTCGACATACTCTGGTAAATCCGACTCGTCAGTCCATCGATCTGGTCGAGATGTCGGAGGCGTTTGCAGGATCAGCTTCGTTTCGGTGGCGGCGAGTGATTCAATGATGTCGTTCAACTGATCGCGAAATCGCTCGCGACCGGCCGGGCCTGCTGCGGCATCAGTTGAACCCAGCATGAGGACTGCGACTTCTGGCTCAAAGCGAGTGACTCGCCAGTCGATTGTTTTCAGAAAGTTCTCGCAGCGCGAATTCGGAACGCCGGTGTTGATGACAACGTCGAGTAACCGCCGCAGCTTATTCCGAGCATGATCGGCAAAGTGTTCGGAGAACGTTCGGCCCGCGCCGGTTTGGCTCCCTCCTTGAACGATCGTATCTCCCGAGAAAACCCAGGTCGCTGGTCGAGTACTTTCCAAGATTTTGCGAACTCGATCAAACCCCGTTTCGGCGGCAGCTTGCTCACGAAGTTGAGCCTGTTGAATCGCGATGAGGCGTCGTTGGTCGGTTGATCGTCGAAAGCTGGACATCGGCGGCTCTCAGAATCAGTGGCATTCAAGCAGGTTGTTGAGGGAGCTTACGCAGTGGTTCGATTCGAGGAAACGACCGGTGCCATTCTTTCGTAAAGTTCCGTGTGGCCAATTCGCAACAAGTCGAACTCACCCTCACGATGAGTTTGATCAACGTTGGCCATGGCCGGCTAATTCGTCGGATTGCAGAAACTGTTTGGTGGGACCAGCGCAGCGCCGGCCCACCATTTGATCGAGACTTGGTGG
>CAIJTL010000498.1 GCA_903823545.1 uncultured Planctomycetaceae bacterium | reverse complement strand
TTGATCACTCGCTCGCGCGTCGTGCTTGTGAGTGGTAACACTCAGCACCGCGATCTCCAGCGCGTTGAGCGCCCGGCGCGCATCACCATCACAGACTTCGGCGAGGAATTTGAGAGCCTCTTCAGTGACGGTGACTTCGTGTTGTCCCAAGCCTCGTTCGCGGTCGCTGAGTGCTCGTCGCATCAAACCAAGAATGTCTTCTTGAGAGAGCGATCGGAACTCGAACACTTGGCTTCGGCTCACCAAGGGGGAAACCAAGGCGAAGAACGGATTCGATGTGGTCGCTCCGATCAATCGAACGACTCCCGATTCGACGTCGGGCAACATGACGTCTTGTTGCGTCTTGTTGAAATGGTGCAGCTCATCGACGAACAACAGCGTTCGTTGGCCTCCCGACTTCAGCCGCGCACGAGCCGCTTCAAGAACTTCTCGCAGCTCTTTGACTCCCACCGATGCAGCGTTCAACGAGGCGAAAACGGACTTCGTATGTTTTGCGACGATCTCCGCCAACGAAGTCTTTCCAGTTCCAGGAGGTCCGTAAAAGATCACCGAACTGACTCGATCCGCTTGCAGCATGCGACGCAGTAATTTTCCTTCGCCGAGGAAATGCTGTTGCCCGGTGAACTCTTCGAGCGTGCGCGGTCGCATGCGCGCCGCGAGCGGCTTTGCGGAATCGAGGTGCTGAGTTTCTTGACGATCAAAGAGTCCGGCCAAGTCATCTTCTCCGTAGCACCTGGGTCTGACAGTTTTTCACACTGCAAAAAGTGATCACACACAGTAACCCGAAGCGCAAGCGAGGGCGAACTGGGCAACAGGTGAGCTTTTCTGCCATTCGCCCTCGCTTGCGTTTCGGCTTAGTTTGACGTGGCTCTTGCCCCAATTGAATCAATTACCCCCGCAGCCAAGCGGGACGGAGTCTATCGGGGTGTCTTGAGGTGAGATACTTCCCGGATTCAAAACTCGTTGACGACTTCTGATCCTCGGCGAGTGCCGAGTGCTTGCCGAATCGTGGCATTCACGTTGACCGAAAGGAGTCGCACCGCACCGTCCATGAAAAGGAATTGCACGCCCGATGAATGTCGGCTCTTGAATGACAATTCCAACGCATCAGTGCTGCTTCCATCGTCGAACAAGTTCATCGCAACGCCGAGCGAACCGAGAAACTCCGAAGCATCGCCCGTGTTCGGGGTGTTGTTACGCCCCATGTCGTCCGAGCCGATGTACCAGTGGTCGATCTCCGACGATTCATACAACGTTTCGCCGACGCCGATTGTCTTGCTCGTTCCGTCGCGAATGTCACCGATGCGAACACTGCTGACTCGAAAAAACATACCGTCGATGTTCTCAACGCCAATGCCGTTGACGCTCGTCGCTGAGTCGGTTGTTCGTGTCCCTGATGCGCACGCCACGTAGTCACACGGAACTCGTCGGTCGATGTTGTTGACGTTCTCGACTGCTTCAGGCGAGTTGCTCGATGGGCAACGAAACGCAGGCAGATATTTTCCTAACGCGATTTCGGGGGCACCGGTCTGCCAGATCGATGTCGTCATCGTCGTCGGAGTTCTGACCGTGAACGAGTTGTACAACGAGCCCTGATCCAAATATGGAAGCAAGTGGTAGGTCCAACCAGTCCCTAGCGGCCAGTGATAGCCCATCGGAAAAACATTGTGCGTTCCGTGGTAGCCGTGAAGGGCGATGCCAATTTGCTTCAGGTTGTTTCGACACTGCGTTCGCCGAGCCGACTCGCGAGCCGCTTGAACGGCCGGAAGCAGCAGTGCGATCAAGGTGGCAATGATCGCGATCACCACCAGCAATTCGATCAACGTGAATCCACGACACAAACGTCGTAAGTGAGAAGCTGCCATGCCATTCGCCACCAGTATTCGATGACCATGATTTCGCACTAGCTAGCGACATCATTGGCAGTCTGTCGAAATGTTTCAATCGTCTGGAGCAAAACAACACGAGTGACGAGACGCTCAATTTGATCGGAGCTTCCCACCGCAGCGACACGAAACGCCGTAGAACGGCCCTCCAGGGCCGTTTGTTTGCTCTAGTAGAAGCGAACATCGACTTCAAATCTGGGCCGACATCGTTGTTCTATTTCGCGAGCCAACCCCCGGCGCGGAGCCAATCTTCCGCACGTCGCGGCCAAGACGCGGCAGTGTGCCCTTCCAACCTCAATCCATATCCGTGACCGCCGCTTGGATAGAGGTGAAGCTCCGCCGGCACTTTCGATTGCTTGAGCGCAAGGTAGTAAAACAATGCCGATTCGACTCGCACTCCGTCATCTTGTGTCATCATCAAGAATGTCGGTGGAGTCTTCGAGGAGACCGGAACCTCCGGCGCGAGTTTGTCTCCTTCGTCCTTCAACGTGAGATAGGCCGGATAGATCAACATCGAAAAATCGGGGCGACAGCTTTGCTTGTCTGGGTCGTCGATGGCTTCGTATGTACGGGTTGCGAAGTTCGTGCTGGCACACGCAGCAACGTGTCCTCCAGCGGAAAACCCCATGATGCCAATTCGCGCGGGATCGATTCCAAATTCAGTGGCTCGATGACGCAGCAGGCTGACTGCGCGTTGAGCATCTTGGAGGGGAGGCTCATGTCGTGGTCGATCTTTACGAACTGGGACTCGGTATTTCAGCAGAACACCGGTGATGCCGATTGAGCTAAGCCACTCGGCGACTTCGGAACCTTCTTTGTCAGCAACCACATAGCTGTATCCACCGCCGGGGCAGACGATGATTGCCGTACCAGTGTTTTTGTCGCTGGTCGGACGGAACATCGTCAGTGTCGGGCTTGTGATATTCGTGATTCGCGTTGTCTTTCGCTCGTCCTTGCGAGTCGCCTCCACCTCCGCTTCCGGTCCGATGTCCCCCTTTTCACCAGGTGCCGTTTTCGGCCAGATCGCAATCGGCGGTGATGGCTCGGTGCTACTGGCCGACTGAGACATCACAGTGGAGGCGATGGCATAGGCCAAGACCGCGAGCGCGTGATTGAACAACAACCGCAAACGAGATGTGATGATTGCTTTCATGGAGGCAGCGTCTCTTTCGCATTGAGGTGTCGTGAGTTTCAATCTCTCCCCGTTCGTGCCAGTAAGGATTGAATCGTAAGGAATGTTGCCGTTCCAACAAATCAGTTGTTTCCACCAAATGCGTTGTCGTATGAAACTCGACGAATCAGGCGGAGCGCGCTAGCGTCCACTTCTAGAAACCATCGAGGTTCTTAACCAGACGCTAGCGCGCTCCGACTGACGAGGTTCTCGGTTTCAGTGAGAAGTGACACGCAATTTCAGAAAACAAATCACGCGCATCGGAGTGACTCACGTGAAGCGACTTCTTGTTTTTTTCGGAGTGTTGGTTTCTGTCTTCTCTTTTTCACTCGTGATGCCACTCACAGTCCGAGCTGACGACGATGGGATCTCGCACCGCCGAAGTCGAAACATCGTGTATGTCACACTCGATGGATTTCGATGGCAGGAATTATTCGGCGGGGCGACCGAGTCATTCATTGCGAAAGACGCAGGCGTGGCTGACGTCGCTGCTGTGAAAGCCAAGTATTGGCGAGAGACCGCTGAAGAGCGGCGCGAAACACTGCTTCCATTCATTTGGAAGACGGTCGCTAAACAAGGACAGATCTTTGGTGATCCGTCGCAAAACGCTGCCGCCAAATTGGAGAACACTCATAAGTTCTCGTATCCCGGTTACAGCGAAATGTTCTGTGGATTCGCGGATGATGAGGGGATCAAATCGAATAGCAAGATTCCTAATCAACACGTCAATGTGCTGGAGTACTTGAATCAACAACCGAAGTTCCAGGGCAGTGTTGCAGCGATTGCCACTTGGGATGTCTTTCCTTTCATACTCAACCAGCCTCGCAGCGGCATCTACTGCCATGCGGGAATCACACCGATCATTGGAGACGATCTGACAGACCGCGAGCGACTGTTGAACGACTTAATTGCCGACACTGTCGTGCTGTGGCCTGACAATCAAATCGATTCATTGGTCATGCAGGCTTCTCGCGAATACTTGCAGAAGAAGAAACCGCGAGTCCTATTCATTGGACTTGGTGAAACCGACGAATGGGCTCATGCACGGCGATATGATCGATACCTCTATTCGGCACATCGAGCTGACGCATTCCTGGCCAGCATTTGGAACCTGCTGCAGTCGCTTCCGGAATACAAAGAAAACACAACGCTACTGATCGCGTGCGATCATGGCCGAGGCACAACGATTCGTGACTGGACCGACCACGGCGCGAAAGTCGACGGCGCAGAGTTCGTGTGGATGGCCGCATTCGGTCCAGACGTGAAGCCGCTCGGAGTCAGACGTGATGTGTCACCAACTCTCAGTCAAATTGCCAGCACAATCGCGATACTCGTCGGCGAGGATTTCCCGAGCGCTAGTCCGAAATCCGCTAAACCGTTGGGCGGGCTGTTCCACGAGTAAGGCGAAGGATCAGAGAACAACGTCGGATGACCATCATAATCGATTCAAAACTTGAACGTGTATCTGATTTCTTCCTGAGCCCAGAAACTATTCTCTGAGTTCCGTGTTGAATGACTCACCCTCAGGCCGTTCATTGTTATTGAAAGTTCTTGCATGGGCAGCCTGTCCTGTTGGTTGATTTCACGCAGTCTTAGAATTCACAGTCATGACGACTCCATTTGAAGACATTCCGGAGACTGAAGTTGAGATGCCTGTTGTGGCATCCGAGTCGTTCTCGTTTGCTCCAGAGAAACCCGCAATTGAACGGGGGCCGCAGCCGCTGGCAACGATTATGGCGGAACCCGAAGCTACTAGTGCTGAGCAAGCGGCTGTCCCCGAGGAAATTGCGGAAGCCGTCTTTTCGTTCAAGGAAGACTGGCAATCCGGACTGCACCCCCGGATTGAAGATATCCTGGAAGATTCGCCCAAAGACTTGCATGACAAGTTGTTG
>CAIJTL010000497.1 GCA_903823545.1 uncultured Planctomycetaceae bacterium | reverse complement strand
CGACGCCCTCGCTTGCGCTTCGGGTTAGTATGCGACCATGAATAATCCAGGCTAGCCGCGGGTATTGGGCGAATTCAGAACCCGCGGCTAGCGCCTTGCGGCTCACAATCCGACTTTTCTGATCGCCTCTTAGTTCGGAATGTGATAATTGGCAGCGATGATTGCGAGGAGTTGCAGATGACAGGTTACACAGTTCATACGGGTTCGAGTGACAAGTTTGCGGCAGCTTGGGATCGCGTCTTTCAAGGAGATGCGGTGATTTCCTCAGACGGAGCGACAAGCAACGGTTCAAAGAAGAAAAATGGGACTGTGCAAGCCAAAAAAGGAGAGGCCGCAAAAGCTCGCCGCCGAACAAAGGGGCAGACCAAACGCGGCTAGTGGTCGAATAACTTGAGATTGCGGAGTTGTAGTTCGGGGCTCCAGGCCCGAATGACCGGCCCTGGAGAGCCGGTCTACTCCGCAATCTCAGGTTGTCCGACCACTAGTGCGGAGTCACTTCTTGAATTTCGGGTTGGCAGGCTGGGGGCTCACTTCGTTCGGCCCCAGCCACCCGAAACATTGGCTGTGACAAAACGCTAGTGCGGCGGCACTGCTCAATCGTCGGACTGTCGCAATGTCGCCGAGAGCGGGGTGGACAGCGATTGAGCCACAATTCCGGACCCTGGCAATCATCTCTGAAGAAAAATGCCACAATTCATGCAGCGAACCTCAACTGAGTCTGAAGCGGAGTTGCTGTGGGCTCACTCGCGCGAAGGCTGGCTGCGTGTCGATTGGCCGAGTGGCTTTGTGCGCGATGGCAACACAAAAACCGAAGAGCTTTGTGGCCGATCCGTCGAGGACATGATCGGGCAGCCTTTTTGGAAACTGTTCGATCCGGATTCGTTGGAGCGACTGAAGGAATGGATCGCCGAATGGCAGCGTAGTGGTAAGCCGGGCGAGCGGGCGGGGGTTTGGCTCCATCGCCATGACTGTGTGTCGGTGCCCATAACTGTACGTGTAGTACGAATCTCGGCGAATAGAGCGAATCCGGGAAGTGGTCGGCAATGCTTTGTTGCGCTTGAAGACATGCGCAAGACACAGTCGCTGGTCGCGCGACTAGACCAAGCGGAAGCTCGGCTGGATGAAACCGCACGAGTGGCCCGGCTCGGTTGGTGGGAATGGGACATCCCCGCAGACATTGTGCTCTGGTCTGAGTCGATGCACCAAGTGCTCGGTATATCGGCGAGCGAGTTCGGCGGAACGATGTCTGCATTTCTGCAAGGCGTGCATCCTGATGACCTCGCTTTGGTGCGTGAGCGTTTGACCGCAACGCTCACGCAAGGGGTCCCGTTCATTGTCAGCTATCGAGTGATCCGTAAGGACGATTCGATTCGTTACATCTACATTCACGGTCGAGCGAGTCGCGACGACGACGGTCGATCGTTGCGGCTTTACGGCACCTGCCAAGACGTCACTGATCGCGAAGTCGCGTTGATCGGGTTGCGAGCGAGCGAGCAGAAGTATCGCGACCTCGTTGAGACCTCGAACGAGATCATTTGGTCTTTGGATACTGACGGGGTTTTGAAGTACGTCAATCAGGCGATGCGGGACGTCTACGGCTATGAACCGGAAGAGCGAATCGGCAGGCCGTTTATGGAGTTTGTCCCGGCTGATCGGCTCGAAGAAAACTGGCAGGCGTTTCAGTCGGTGTTGGCGGGGGCTCCACTCTTCAATTTTGAAACCGTGCATTCCCGCAAAGATGGGGGCCGCATTGATCTGAGTATCAATGCAATCGCACTGCGTGATGTTGATGGTCGAGTGGTCGGCGCATCGGGAACGTCCAGCAATATCACCGAACGAAAACGGAGCGAGCAGCTTCTGAAAGAACGCGAAAGCTGGTTCCGTGCGATCTTTGAAAATGCACCGCAATGTTTGATGACACTGTCTGTTGAGGGCGAACTCCTCGATCTGAATCCGACCGGGCAGATGATTTTTGATCCGGATCCAGAGATGTCACTCATTGGGAAAAAGCTGTCTGATCTGCTCACTCAGCAGTCTCGTGCCTCATTCATCCGAGCGTTGAATGCGGTCAATGTGGGCACAACACAGTCGTGGCAGGCGGAGGTGCAGGGAACCAAGGGGACTTGGCGTTACCTCGAAGGTCAGTTGGTTCCGTTGCGAGATTCGCAGGGGCGACTCGTGCGATTGTTGGCGGCCGCTCAAGATGTCACCGCACGAAAGAAGGCAGACGCGTTTCGCGAAGGGGAACAGCAAGTCTTGGAGGAGATCGCGTCGGGAAGTGAGTTGCCTCACGTGCTGCGAACGCTGATCAAAATGTTGGAGATGTTGCTTCCCGGCGCTCTCTGTTCCGTGATGCTACTTCGCGAAGACTCGCGATCGTTGGACGTCGCTGCCGCATCACCGATGCCGGAAGGAGTGAGCGAGCAGATTGCGTCGGTTGCTGTCGTCGCGGGGGGAGCGTCGTTTGTCGACACCGTGGTGAGTGGGCAACGGCGTATTGTCGAGGACACGACGACCGATCCGTCGTGGAACGAATTGCGCTCGTTCGCGGATCGATTGCAGCTTCGATCCTGTTGGGCTCAGCCAATTCGAGGTTTCAGCAATGAAATTCTTGGTGTCTTGGCAATCTTCTTTGTTTGGCCAAAATCGCCAAGCACTGACGAGCTACAATTGCTCGACACAGGAGCCTATTTGGCCGGTATTGCGATTGATCGCCGCCGTTCCGAGCAAGCGTTGAAAGACAGCGAAAGGCGATTCCGTACTCTCTTTGAACATTCGCCCGATGCAATCTTTGTCGAATCGCTCAATGGCTTAGTGCTCGACGTCAATCCGGCCGCATGCGCGTTACACGGCATGACTCGCACAGAGCTGATCGGCAAACACGTCTTGGAACTCGTGCCTCCGCAATATCACGAAGGCGTGCAGCGAGATTTCCCAAAGTTAGCGCGAGGCGAGTTGCGACAGTTGGAGGGCTACAGCCTCAATCCAACGCGCGGTGAGATTCCTGTCAGCTTGCACGTCAACAAGACCGAGTACGCCGCGCAAGAAGCGATCTTGTTTCACGTCCGCGACATCTCAGAACGGAAGCGAGCGGAAGAGAAAGCGCGCGAAGCAGAATCTCAACTGGCTCACGTTGGTCGCTTGAGCTTGATGGGCGAATTGATGGCGGGCATTTCTCACGAGATCAATCAGCCTTTGTTTGCGATCGCCAACTTTGCGAACGCGTGCGAAAAGACTCTGAACGACGCCAAGCTCAGTGGCACTCTCGAACAATCGGACCGATTGCTCGATTGGACGCACCGCATCGCCGAGCAAGCGAATCGCGCGGGCGAGATCATTCGCCGCATGAGAGACTTCAGCCGCAAGTCAACTCCGCATCGTTCGACCGTCGATGTCTACGACATGGTGATGGAAGCGACCGAACTCGTCGTCTCAGAAACGCGAGACCAACACATTGATCTTCGCTGCGAGATTCATTCGGAGACATTGAAGCTGTTAGGGGACCGGATTCAGATTCAGCAAACGCTCGTGAATTTGCTGCGCAATGCATATCGCGCCATGCGAGAAAACGCTCCCGACGATCGCCGAGTGATCCTCCGCACGGAGATGCTCGACAACCGAATGTTGCAAATCTCTGTGCGTGATAACGGACACGGCTTTGGCGGTATCGATCCGGAGCAGATCTTCAATCCCTTCTTTACAACTCGTCCCGACGGTCTCGGCCTCGGCCTCACGATCAGCCGCTCAATCGTCGAAGCTCACGGCGGAAAGCTCTGGGCCGAACAAAACGATGACCGAGGGGCGACCTTCCTATTTACGCTCCCGCTCGGACACGATGGTGACCTTGACCAATCAGTCAACAAAGAGCCGTCGGCCAGCTCTTCCTCTGAATAGTTCTGATCGCTTTCCTCACTCATTTGATTCCCAGTCGTCGGGGCAGTAGACCATCGCCCCTCATTGAATTTTTCCTCTGTGCTTTTCCGTGCCTCAGAGGCGGTTTCAAAACTAACCCGAAGCGTGAGCGAGGGCGATTTCACACGTGATTTCCCGACTCCCTCGCTCACGCTTCGGGTTAGTAAAGAAGTTTTGAACCCGCTTTTCAGCGTTGAATAACTTTTAACACTGAGGCACAGAGAGCGCTGAGGTTTCCAAAATTAACCAGCCACAAAGGAGCTTCATCAATGTCCGCACAACTCAGCCAGTTCACGAAATCAT
>CAIJTL010000496.1 GCA_903823545.1 uncultured Planctomycetaceae bacterium | reverse complement strand
CCGATCGGCTTTAGATTGCCTCGCCTCGCGCGGAGTTTTTAGTCGGTCATTTTTCATGGCTCACCGAGGAAAGGACTCCCGGCATGAGCGATCTTGCCAGTCGTGGTGCCGCTTCAAACACGGATGTTGCTTCTCCTGTCGGGATCGGGGACGTGCACGAAGTGCGTCTGCGTGGCCTTTCGTCGGCGAACGCAAACTCAGAATCTCGTTCACAAGTCGATCTCTTCGTCCAAGCGAGCCAGGTTGCGGAGAATCTTCGGACGCAAGTCAACGAGCTTGAACGCCGCGAACGAAACCTCAATGAACAACTCGCGCAGTTTGATCGCGAACAGCGTTCGTTGCGGATGCGTGCTCAAAATGCCGAAGAAGAACTGCAACTTCGAACTGAACAACTCGCACAACAAGAGCAGCAATTCTCCGAGCGATTTCAGGCGACAGAACAGCTTCTTGCTGAATTGAAACTGCGCGAACGCGAATTAACTCAGGCAAACGCAACGCTCGAACAGCAACGAGCCATGCTGCGACAACAGTTGGAGCGGCAACTTGACGTCGATAAGGCCGCGATGCAGCAATCGCAGGCACTCGCCGATTCCGAGCGTAAGCAACTGCACGACGAACGCGAGCGACTGCTGCGCGAACAACAAGCGATTCTCGAAACCGTCAAGCAGGAAATCGAACAAGAAAAGGTCCGCCTTCGTAAAGAATATGCGTGGGAATTGGACAGCGAGATCGAGCAATTCCGAAATCAACGAGCCACCTGGGAAGCACAAAAAGGGCGAGATCAGGACCAACTCGCCGCAGATCAACGCATTCAAGAAGAGGGCTTGCGCAAACTGCAATCCGAATGGGCAGAGCAACGCCGCCAGCAGCAATCTGATCTTGATGCCACTCGGCGACAGTTGGACCATCACCGCCAACAATTGCAGCGTGAGCACGATGAAGCATTACGCCGTTTGCAGTTGAACTGGGAATCCGAACGCCAAAATCTGCGAGTTCAATGGGCCGCTGATCTCGATGAAGAAAAACGCCGCTTCTCGATTGAACAAACGGAGTTCGCAGCGACTCGCGACACAGAGCTAGCCGTCTTGCAGCGCGACCGTGAAGCCCACGACAGCTACGTGAAAAAGACGCTCGCCGAACTGCAAGGGCAGCGGAAGCAACTGGACGCTGACCTGCAACAGGTCCGTGCGGATCACGCAAAACAGCTTCGAGCGGACCTTGAAAAGGTGAATCACTTCAAAGCGGAATGGGAACAAGAGCGAGTCGCTCTGATGGACCGACTGGCTCAAATGCGCAACGAACAGGAGGCTTCCCTGCGAGAAGTTGCTAAGTCGTGGCAAGCCTCTCAATCGGAGATCGCGAATCGCACTGCCACTCTTGATCTTCGCGAAGAACAACTTCAGCGACATCGGAAGCGCCTTGAAGAACGCGAAGAGTTACTCGCTCGCGAATCTGAAACTGCTCAACGACTGCTCGCAGATCGGGCGACAGAACTGGAAACTCAACGCCGCCAATTTGGCCGGCAGCGTCAAGAATGGGAACAGCGTCACATCGTTGACCAAGAGGCAACGCGTCAGCAACAAGAACAACGTGGGCTCGAAATCGAAAAACTCGACGCGCGTCGCCAGCGTTTGGAAATGATGCGATCAGAGATGGAAAGTGCCAATCGACTCGCACTCGAAGCACGGCTGGCGATGGAAGAAGTCTGGGCTGAACTTCTCCCCGAAGTCGATCAAGAAACCGCTCGCCGCCGCATCGAGACAGGGCGTGCGGCAATCGCCGAACACTACCGCCGTTTGCGTGAAGAAATGGAGATTGAACGCCAAGAACTCCAGCTTGAACGACTTCAGTTTCAAGACCACTTGCGCCGCCAACAGGATCAACTCCGTGCCGAGAAAGAGCAACGTCCCGCATCACTCGCGATCCGAGAAGAACAAGTTCGCCTCAGTGAGCAACGCCTGAAAGCCGAAGCCGAAGAATGGGAAAGGCGCGAGTCCAAATGGCGAAACGCCCGCATCCATTGGCACACAGAAAAGCAAGAAGCCGAACAAATCATTCGCGGCCTACTCGAGCAACTCACTGATCTCGAACAGGCCAGCACGCCAACTTCGCAAGCACACAATGTTGTGCCGTTCTCGTTGACGATCAAGAAAGCTGCCTAAGATTACGGCCAGTAACTCAGCGACACTGTGACCAGCCTCTGGCCGTTTAACGAGATTAGGTGCGGCGCATTTGGGTCAACGAAAAAAGGGGGCTTTCGCCCCCTTCCGTGAATCCGTTCACACGCATTCGTCCTTGATCGTTTACGGCTGTGTATAGCCCGCTTGCTGCGAATAGAGTTGGCAGGAAGGGCAGAACGGGGCTTCGAGATTTAATGACAGCGAACTGTCGCCCGTTTGAAAGGTTTCCAGGATCTTGTTCCAGTCGTCACCTTGCAGCTTGCGGCTTGTGCGAAATGCTTGCAGCTTTTGATCGCGGTCGATGACCGAGACGTGTGGCAGCGGGCGGTTGTTGAACAAGCGGTGGGTGACTTCGCCTTGTTTGGTCGAAGCGTCGATCACGACGACGACGTACTTTTGTTCGAGCAGATCGCGACGTTGTTGCGTCTTGCGAACGTCGTCAAGCTTAACTGCGGTAACGGTCGCCGAGTCGTTTGATTCAGACGTCTTTTCGTTCTTCTCACCTGGGTTCAGAATCACCAAAAGCGGCTTCTTCGCCCGCTGAGCTTCTTGATAGGCAGGAGCGTAATCAGTGAAGTGTGCGGGGGAGGCATTCGACGCCGCTTGTGCGGCAACTCCGGCAGACGGATCAACGAACGCCAACAGGGTCAAAGCAAAGAGTGAAACCATGAAATCCATTTTCCTTCGTCAGGCGGTTGCCGCTCAGGCTGAGTTCCCAGCCAGCCTGCGAGCCCAAAAGGCTCTCTCCTGTGCGACCACCGGCGAAATAAATCCATTAGCTCGCATCGACGTTCTCTGCGGCCTGACCCAAGGCTCACATGAGACACGTTGTGTGAGGCGGAACTGTTGCGGCTCATGACGCGACCGTCAAGCAACTGCGACTGGATTGAATCTTCACCGAACCCTCGAAGCATCGAGCTTTGCTGATATCATGCGACTCTTCACCGAACTCTCGTTCGGTCGTCACCAATCACATGAGGTGTTCACGATGTCACGACTTGCTGCCGCATTTCGGATGAGAGTTGTTCTCGTACTTTGCGTCGCGACGTTCTATCTGCACGCATCGCGCAATGAACTCATTGCTGCTGACGATCCGAACCCAGAAGCGACTCGGCAATATGCGGTCGCTTATGGCTTTCAAACCAAGAAGCTTTATCCGCAAGCAATCCCGCGTTGGACGGCGTTCATTCAGACGTTCCCACAGGACCTACGCATCGCGAATGCGAACTACCAACTTGGCGTCTGTCAGTTGAATGACAAAAAGCTTCCAGAGTCCGCAGCCACGTTTCGCAACGTACTCGCGAAGTATCCGCAGTTCAAATCTCTTGATGGCGCCCAGTTCAATTTGGGGCTGTCGCTCTTTCAAGCGGCTCAGACGACTAAGCAACCGAACGATTTCAAGGCGGCGGCCGTTGAGTTCGCAAACGTCGTCACGAAGTATCCGCAGAGCATGTTGCTCGCCGAAGCAACGTACTATCAGGCCGAATGTTTTTATCATGCGGCAGACAAGCCAACGGCGATTGCGACTTATCAAAAAGTGATCGCTAGTTATCCTGCCTCCACCATTTTGGCGGACGCGCATTACGGACTCGGGGTCGCTCAGCAAGAACTCGATCAACACGCTGAAGCGGTCGCGACCTTGACCGCGTTGTTGCAAAAGTTTCCGCAAAGCTCGCTCGTCAACGAGAGCAAAGTGCGTCTCGGTGCGTCGCTCGTCGCTCAAAAGAAACATGCCGAAGCGGAGCCGTTCTTCACGCAAGCGGCTGCTGTCGCCGACTTCCCGCTCGCGGACATCGCGTTGTTGCGACAAGGCCAAGCGATCTTCGATCAAGGCAAATTTCCCGAAGCAGCGGCTCTGTTAGAAACTTTGCCGCAGAAGTTTCCCAAGAGCTTGCAAGTCAGTGCGGCACTCACCGCTGCCGGGAAAGCTCGCTATCGAGCGACTCAATACCCGCAAGCTCAAGCATTGTTGACCGGAGTCATAAACCAAAAATTGCCGACGGCTGCGGAGGCCGCTTATTGGCTTGGACGAACATTGATTGCCCTCAAGCAACCGGCTCTGGTTGTTCAAACCATCGATCCGGTCATTGCGGCAAATGCGCAAAGTGAGTTCATTCCCGCGCTACAACTGGTTCGCATCGACTCGATCTACGAAATCCCCGAACGTCGCAAAGAGACGGTCCCGCTCTATGCAAACTTCGCCACGCAGTTTGCGATGCACGAACTCGCTCCAGAAGCAAAGTACCGAGCGGCACTCGCGGCGTTGCAGACGAGCGACATGCCGACGGCTCAAGCTCATGCGGAGCAATTCCTCGCAAACGCCGCATGGGCGAAACACGCTCTCGTTCCGGAAGTGATCTTCGTTGGTGCGGAGGCGTTTCTGCTCAACGTGCCTGACGCAAATCTTGCGAAGGCAGAGCCGCTTTATCGACGGCTCGTCAATGAATTCGCGACGAACGCGCACGTCCCGCAAGCTCATGTTCGCATCGGCCATTGTCTGTACGCCGCCGGAATTGCCTCGAATCAACCGGCGAAGTTTGAAGAGTGTCTCGCGTACCTCAATCAGGTAATCGCCACCATCAAGGAACCAGTCCAAATCGCGGAGGCACGCTTCCTCATCGGTCGCGCCCACGGCGAACAAAAGCGACATCCTGAAGCACTCGCCGCGTTTCGAACGGCTCAGCAAGCGAAGCCTGATTGGGATCGCATCGATGAAGTACTGCTTGCGCTCGGCGTCAGCTTGCGAGCGACGAACGATGTTCCTAATGCTGCAGTCGAACTGACAAAGCTCAATCAAATCGCAACCAGCAAGCTGCGCGATCGTGCGTTGTTTCATCTCGGCGAAATTGATCGCGGACTCAAAAAGTACGACACAGCAGTCGCATTCTATCAGCAACTCGTCAACGGCTTCCCGACGAGCGACCTCGTTCCCGCCGCGTTGTACGGCACCGGAGCCGCGCTGTTTGAGAAGCCCGACTTCGCGAACGCCGTCACGCATCTCTCAAAACTCATCGCCGAGAAACCGCAGTCCGAATTGATCCCGACCGCGTTGTTTTTGCGAGGACTCTGCTATCAACGGCTCAAACAGTTTGATCCCGGCTTGAAAGACCTCACGCAATTCATCGCGTCCGGAAAAGCGGTTGAGAAAGACGCGCTCGACGCAAAGTTTGCGACCGCTCTCTGCCAAGCGGGCCTCAAACAACACGAACCATCCATTGCCACACTGACCGCGCTGCTCACTGCCAAACCTGACTACGCTGACGCCGACAAGTGCTACTACGAGATCGCATTCGCGAACCTTGAGTTGAAGAAAGAGAAAGAAGCGGCTGACGCTTTCCGTTCGCTCGCGACGAAGCTCCCCAACAGTCCGCTCACGGCCGAAGCGTGGTTTCGAGTTGGCGAGTTTCACGAAATCCAGAAACAGCTTCCCGAAGCGACGCAGGCATACACAGCGGGGCTCCAAGCGGCGAAGGCTCCTGAATTGCGAGAGCGAACGCATTACAAACTCGGCTGGGTGCAGTACGAACAAAAGCAATTCCCGGCGGCACTCATAACTTTTCAAAGCCAACTTAAGGAACTTCCCCAAGGTCCGCTCGCCGGTGATGCGAATTTCCTCGCGGGCGAATGCCAATTTCGCCAGGAAAAGTTCGCGGAGGCGCTCCCGCTTTACGCGAATGTTATCGCCGGAAAAAGCGAACGCTTTCGCGCCAAGGCTCTTTATCG
This sequence comes from uncultured Planctomycetaceae bacterium, assembly GCA_903823545.1. Classification (GTDB taxonomy): domain Bacteria; phylum Planctomycetota; class Planctomycetia; order Planctomycetales; family Planctomycetaceae; genus SXKJ01. Next base: position 226 of record CAIJTL010000496.1, on the reverse strand, counting down.
GAGCGGCGTCTGTGCCACGAATCTCAAACAATGGCCGCAAGCTCAACAACACTTCACCGCACTGACGCAAATGTTCCCACAGTTCGAGCAAATCCACGAAGCGCGCTTCGGACTCGGCTTCGCGCTGCAAAGTCAAAATCAGTTTGAGCCCGCTCGTCAGGCGTATCTTCAAGTCACCAAAGAGAGCCGCACCGAAACCGCAGCGAAAGCCCGCTTCATGATGGGG
>CAIJTL010000495.1 GCA_903823545.1 uncultured Planctomycetaceae bacterium | reverse complement strand
TTCGCGAAACATTGGTCATACGAAACACCGGTTCGGCCTGCTGTGCCAGAAATGAAGCCGGACGCTTCAAACGCCAAGGTTCAAATTGTGAACCCCATCGACAACTTCATCCTCGCGAGATTGCAACGCGAAGGACTCAAGCAATCGCCAGAAGCGGATCGCTACGCATTGGGGCGTCGAGTCGCACTCGACCTCACGGGATTGCCGCCGACGTTTGAGGAAATCGAATCATTCGCCAAGGACACTGATCCGAAGGCTTATGAAAAATTCGTCGACCGCTTGTTGGCAAAAGAAAGTTACGGCGAACACTGGGCTCGGCAGTGGTTGGACCTCGCGCGGTATGCGGACTCGGCGGGATACGCGGACGACCCGGCGCGGACAATCTGGGGTTATCGCGACTGGGTCATAAAGGCATTCAACAAGAACACGCCGTTCGATCAATTTACGATCGAGCAATTAGCGGGCGACCTGCTGCCGGAACCGACGGAAGAACAACTCATCGCGACTGCCTTTCATCGCAACACGCTGACGAATAACGAAGGAGGCACGAACGACGAAGAGTTCCGCAACGTGGCGATCGTCGATCGAGTCAACACGACGATGGCAACGTGGATGGGAACGACGATCGCGTGTGCTCAATGTCACACTCACAAGTTCGACCCGATCACGCAGGAAGAGTTCTTTAAGCTGTTCGCCATCTTGAATCAAACGGAAGACGCCGATCGCGGCGACGAGTCGCCGCGACTGGACCTGTTCACCGACGAGCAACGCAAACAGAAGGCGCAATGGCTAGCTGATGTCACCCGGTTGGAAACAGAGACTGCCGCCATCACTCCTGCGATCGTGGGCTCACAGTCGAAGTGGGACGCCACATTTCCACGGATGCTCACATGGCGATCGCTCAAGCCATCGAGTGCCAAATCACAAAACGGTGTGACGCTGGCCTCGACAGATGATGGAGTTGTGCGAGCGGACAAAGCCGCAAAGATGGATACCTACACGCTTGAGTTGCCGTTGACCGCCGGCAAGTTGCAAGCCGTTCGATTAGAGACGTTGCCTGACGCCGCGCTGCCGGGTCAGGGAGCAGGATTTGGTGGCGGCAACTTTGTGTTGTCAAAGGTTTCGGCCACGATCACGCCGCCCAACGGAACTCGACTCAACGGTCGATTTGTGCGTGTCGAACTTCCGGGCAAAGCTCGTTTTCTCCATCTCGCGGAGGTGCAGGTCTTTCGCGGAACGGACAACGTCGCTCTGAAAGGAACGGCGAAACAGATCAGTACCGATTTCGGCGGCGAGGCGAAATTTGCGATCGACGGGAATAACGACGGAAATTACGCGAAGAATTCAGTCTCTCACACGGCGTCGGCAGACGACCCCTGGTGGGAAGTTGATCTTGGCGGCGAACAAGCGATCGACCGCGTCGTTCTATGGAATCGCACCGATGCAGGGACCGAAGAGCGAATGCGGAATTTCCGCGTCGTTGTGCTCAATGAAAAGCACGAACCGATTTGGACCAAAGACATGGTCGATCCGCCGAAGCCTTCGAGCGAGTTCGCATTGAGCGGAGTGCGAGCCGTGCCATTCGCCAGTGCATTTTCTGACTTCGACCAAGCACCCGGGTTTGAAGCGAAGGTGGTCCTCGCGCCGCAGGCCAACAAAGGCTGGGCGGTTGGCGGCCAGATTCAGCAGCCACATGCATTGACGTTGATCGCTTCGGCTCCGGTTGAAATCGCAGATGGATCAACGCTGACAATCACGCTCGAACAAAACAGTTCGTTCGTGGATCACACGCTCGGGAAGTTTCGATTGTCCGTCACGGACGATCCTCGTGCGGTTGATGTTGCCAAGATCCCCGCCCCAGTTTTGGCAATCTTGAACACCTCGGCGACAACGCGAACTGAGGCGCAGAAGACTGAGCTTTCCAAGTTCTATCTGACGATCGCGCCGGAGTTGGCTGCGGCTCGCGAAAAGTTAGCGACGACACGGAAGTCACTGGCCGACCTCAAGCCGGCGACGACGGTGCCGATCTTCCGTGAACTCACGGCTGACAAGCGTCGCAAGACGAACATTCAATTGCGCGGCAACTTCATGGATCTCGGCAAAGAAGTGACACCCGGTGTCCCGGCTGCGTTTCATCCGCTGCCGGAGG
>CAIJTL010000494.1 GCA_903823545.1 uncultured Planctomycetaceae bacterium | reverse complement strand
TCCGCTCGGTGGCATTGTCGAACACGCCGTCCTGGTTGTAGTCGATCCAGCCGTAAAGCATCGCTGCCGAGCCAGTATTGTTCGTCGCCAGCATCTGCACCACCGGAGCCGTGTTCACGGTCAGCACCAAATCCTGAGCCGGATCGATCACGCCGTCTTCGTCGTCGGGCAACGTCGTGATGTCGTCCCCATCGGCGTTGCTGGTGGGGGTCGCATCCGTCTCGCCATCGACACTGGTTCCTAGGAACAGCGTGGTCTGAGTCGTGCCGATGAGATGTCTCGGCCCACCGTTGGCATTGAGCGTCTGATAGTTTCCAGTTCCCGTCCCGGAAGTCGTATCGGGCGCGTCGCCAAAGTCTTCGATGATGTTGACCGAAGTGACCAGCACCACGTCGTCACCGTCGCCGCCAGCGTAAGTAATCGTCGCGCTCAGGCCCGATCCAAGGAAGTTGGGAATCGTGGCCCCTTCGAGCAATCCGGTGAATGTTCCCGTGCCGCCAGTGCGATTGATGATTTCGAAGCTCTGGCCGACAAGGGGGGTGAAGCCGCCGAACGAACTGGTTGCCAGCGTGACATTGGTGCCGATCGTCACGCTGCCGGTGGCGTTGAGTTGGTCGTGATTAGTCGCCGTATTACCTGGTGTCAGACCGCCGATTTCGACGGTCAACGTGTTGCCGCTGGCAAGTGTCACGTTGCCGGTGACATTCAGGATACCGGGCGATGTGCCCGGCGAGACATTGCCGTCAAGAATGACATTGGTTGCGGCCAGGTCCGTCGCGGTCGTGTTCGTGTCGCGAATTGCGCCGCCGCTGATGACTTTGAACGTGGTGACGTTGGGTGGACTGGCTTCGGCACTGATCGTCACGTTGCCGCTGTTGCTGTCGCCGATTTGCAAAGTGCCGGCCGTCACTTGTCCGAGTTCCGCGTCGGTCAGGCTGAGCGGGCCGCCGATGGGGTTGGTCGTCGCCCCTAGGTTGATGGCGACACCGTTGGTCCGTTGCCGGAGCGTGACACTGTTGGAGTTATTGGCACTGATCATTGAGGTGCCGTCGAAAATCATGCTGTTGCCGATCAACGTGACGGTTCCGCCACTGGTGGCCGTCGTGATCGCACCGGTGGATTCAACGCCGATCGCGATGCTGAGAGTTCCGCCCCCTTCGGTGCCAGTCACCGACACGTTGCCCCCGCTCGACGTGATCATCGAACCCGTGTTAAAGACCAAGACGCCGAGGTTCGTCAGCGCCCCGGACCCTGACACGTTGCCCCCCTCACCCACGACGGTGACGGTGCCGCTACCACCCGCCGTGATCAGACCGGTATCTACAAGGATGCCAAGGTTGAAATCGCTGCTGCCCGCGCCGCCACCGATGCCGGTTACCGACACGTTACCCCCGCTCGACATGATCGTGGCATTACTGACATTGACGCCGTGGTTGCTCCCTCCGGTCCCCGTCAGGTTGCCGCCCTGGCCCACGACGGTAACGGTGCCGCTACCGCCCGCCGAGATCAGCCCGGCACCAGTCAAAATGACGCCCTGGTTGGTCGAACCGGTCATCGCGCCGCCGCCGGTGCCGGTCACCGACACATTGCCCCCGCTCGACGCGATCGTCGAATTCGTGCCTGAGACAAAGACGCCCCAGTTGTTTCCCCCGTCGCCGGTCAGGTTCCCGCCCTGGCCCAGGACGGTGACGGTGCCGCCGCTCCCCGCCGTGACCAGACCGGTGGCTTCGATTCGGAGGCCCATGTTGTCCGTACTGGTGCCCGCGCCGCCCCCAGTGGCGGTCACCGACACATTGCCCCCGTTCGACGTGATTGTCGAACCCGCGTTAAAGATATAGACGCCGTGGTTCTCTCCCCCGGTCCCCGTCAGGTTGCCGCCGCTGCCCATGACGGTGACGGTGCCGCTACCCCCGGCCGTGATCTGACCGGCAGCTTCCAAACGGATGCCTTCGTTGGAAGTGCTGGTGGTCGCGCCGCCGCCGGTGCCGGTCACCGACACGTTGCCCCCGCTCGACGTGATCGTCGAACCCGCGTTCAAGACCCAGACGCCGAGGTTGGACCCTCCGG
>CAIJTL010000493.1 GCA_903823545.1 uncultured Planctomycetaceae bacterium | reverse complement strand
TTGTTGTGTTCGACCTCAGTCGTCCCGGAGACGTTTCGTTTTCGCGTGGACGTGTCTGGCGAGTTGTGTCGCGTTTTGCGGCTGTGCTTCGACGGAGGTCATTCAAGCCAACAACGTCCCACAATGGCTTCAAGCTCCGACAATCGAGAACCCCAAGACGTTAGACCTGTCTCGCTTGGCGACGGGCACGTACGGCAATGACACAATCGACCGCGGTGATGTGCTGGAAGTCACGATCAACGCCGGACTGAGCACGAAGGACAACGTGACTATTCCAGTTCGCGTGACGGAAAACGGCATGGCCTCGCTCCCTGTGGTGGGCGAAGTTCCCGTTCTAGGATTTGATTTGGAAACCTCCGAAGCTGCGATTGCGGCCGCTTGTGTGCAACGGGGTATTTATCGAAATCCGCATGTCACCGTGACGATGAAGCGGCAGCGTATGAACCGCATCATGGTCGGCGGAGCGGTGAAATCTCCCGGCACGTATCCGTTGCCGCGAGGCAGCGCGGATTTGCTGAGTGCTTTGGCTGCTGCAGGCTTCCTGGCAGACAACGCTGGAACGGGGATCGAAATACGGAATGCTTCGGGAACAACCGGTGCATTGCAACCGGATCGAATTGCTGGTGGATCGTTAGGGGCAAACAACGTTGCTCAGACCGGTCATTCACAAACTTTGCCGACCTCCGCGAGGTCGTCTTCCGCTCAGTCGCTGCGTGTCGATCTGGTCTCTGCGACGAAAGCGGGAGCGAATGCTTACCCACTGGGCGATGGCGCCATCGTCATGGTGGAGCGGCGCGATCCGCCACCGATCCAGATCATGGGTCTGGTGAAGAAGCCGGACACTTACGAATACCCGATTGGAACCGAATTGACTCTGTTGGGTGCGATCTCCAAAGCGGGCGGGGTCAGCAATCTCGGTGCAAATAAGATTTTCATCATTCGCCAAATTGCCGGACAAGCGAAACCAACCGTCATTGAAGCCAGTTTACGAGCGGCAAAGCGTGATAGCGCAGAGAATTTGAAACTGGCGCCCGGCGATGTGGTTTCGATCGAACAGACACCGACGACCGTGTTGCTGGAGACGCTCAGCTTCATCCGGTTTGGGATCGGTACTTCATTGAACACACTCTTCTAAACTCCGTTCGTTGAGTCAGGCTTATGAATTCCGAAGCCAATCCGATTGCGTCAACGCCGACTTTGAATACCGCAAACATGATCAGCGGCGTGATTCGCTATTTGCACGCGGTGCGAGTTCGCAAAGGGACGTTGTTGGCGACGATGCTTTTGAGCGGCATTCTAGGGGCGATCTATTACGCCACCGCCACGCGGTACTACGACGCACACGCTCAAGTCAACGTTCTGGAAACCGAAAACAACAACAACGCACTGCAAGGGAACAACCAAGGTCAGCAAAAGATGATCTTGGAGTACATCCCGACTTACCAAAAAATCATCAGCAGTGACGAAGTCTTGCGATCTGCGTTGAAGAGCCTGCCTAAAGAATCGCTCGTTGACTTCAAAGGATTGCCTCAGGAATTGTGGGTCAACGCGTTGAAAAACAACGTCATTGTCAGCAACGAACGAGGCACAAGCTTGATTGATATTCGCTGTCGCTCGCGTGATCCCAAGGCCGCAGCGGCGATTGTCGGGCGAATCGTCACCGAATACACGCTCCACGTGAATAAGAACAAACATGGTTCCGTCGTCGACGATCTGCAAAAGCTGATGCAAGTCAAACAAGAAAACATCAAAGAACTGGAAGCGAAGGACTCCGAATACTTGGAGCTAAGACGCAAATTCGGCGGCTTCTTGAATGAAGATGGGAAGCAAGTCAACGTCATCGGTGCTCGTGTAGAAGAGTTGAACAAAGCACTTGTGGAAGCTCAGCGAGCGACCTTGGATGCTTGGACCTTTCAGCAAGCGGTGAATAACGCATTAATCCGTGGCGATGATTTGCAACAGCTCACAATGCAGGCCGATCCCACATTTGGTCAAGCAATGTTGATCAAGATGATGGGGCTCGACAGCGACGGTGCACGGATCGTGGCGAACGCGCGAGAAGAGTTAAATTTGAAACGTGCCGAGTTTGTTAGCCGCCGCGCCGTGCTAGGGGACAACCATCCGGAGATTCGCGAGCGATTCGATGACATCAA
>CAIJTL010000492.1 GCA_903823545.1 uncultured Planctomycetaceae bacterium | reverse complement strand
TTGAAGTAGGCACAGGATCTCTCGACTGCTTGACGAACCACCAACCACGCGCTACCTTGCACATCCTTCGGACGATTAGCTCAGTTGGTTAGAGCGCCACGTTGACATCGTGGAGGTCACAGATTCGAGTTCTGTATCGTCCACTGACACAAACCTTTGCTGAGCCACAAGTTGTGGCTACCTGTCGAGCGGGGAAATGATGGAAGTTGCTGGCTGACTACCACACTTCTACCACAATCTGCGGCAGTGCAGCGTGAGACACGGTCGGAAGACCGGAGTTCACGACTCCTTTTTGAAGGAATCTGCACATGCCGAGAAAACGCACGCCGACGTATTTGCTCCACCGCCCGACCGGGCAGGCTCGCTGCCGAATCAACGGCAAGGATCACTACCTTGGCACGTATGGTTCGCCGGAGTCCCGCGAGCGATACGAACAACTCATCGCCGAATGGTTCACTCACGGCGACACGTCCCGGTTGAATCTGACCATCGACGACTTGGCGATTCTTTTTTTGGAGTTCGCCGAGAAGTATTACCGCCGCAAGGATGGCGAACCGACCGGCTCAGCCAGAAACATCCGCGATGCCATGCGTCCGCTCATTCGCTTGTTTGGTCAGACCCGCGTTCGTGAGTTCGGCCCGGTGAAATTGAAGCTCGTCAGGGACGAGATGATTCGGGAGGGGCGAGTCCGCACGAACATCAACCGCGAGATTCACCGAATCAAGCGTGTCTTCAAGTGGGGTGTTGAAAACGAACTGGTCCCCGCCCCGATTTATCAGGCGTTGGCCACTGTCGCGAGTCTCAAGTGTGGTCGCTCCGATGCCGTCGAATCGTCGCCGGTAGAACCCGTGGCCGAAACAGTCGTCACAGAAACCATCCGGTACTTGCCGAGAGTCGTGGCGGCGATGGTCCAACTGCAATTGCTGAGCGGTGCTCGCCCCGGCGAAATCTGTGTGCTCCGTCCGTGCGACGTGACGTTTCAACCGAATGGCGTTTGGGTTTACCGGCCCCAACATCACAAGAGCGAACATCATGGCAAGCAGCGACGCATCTTCATCGGCCCGGAAGGACAAGCCGTTCTACGCCCGTTTCTTGATCGTGATGCTGAAGCGTATTGCTTTTCTCCGGCAGAATCGGAGGCCGAACGGAACGCAGAGAAACGAGCAAACCGCAAAACGCCGATGACCCCTTCGCAAGCGGTGAGACAGCCGAAGCAAAGTCGGCAACGTGCTCCTGCGGAGCGGTACGCTAAGGACGCTTACTGCCGAGCGATCGTGAGGGCTTGCCGTCTGGCCGAAGTCGAACCGTGGTCCCCCGGCCAACTGCGACACACTCGCGCCACTGCGATCCGGGAACGATACGGGCTTGAGGCTGCTGCGACGGTGCTCGGTCACAGCGATCCCCGCGTCACAGAGATTTACGCCGAACGCGATTTCGAGATGGCGGCTCGGATCATGTGCGAAGTCGGCTAAACTGATCGAATCGCGGGAGTAGGTTAGCTCCCGAAAAGGCGACTTCCTGACGCCCTGCCCGCGATTCTTTTTCTCTTCAGGACCGGATACAGGACCGGGATCATGGCGGAAAATGGGACGCAGAGCATCCGCATCGAGCGTTTGCGGCGATTGGCGGATAAGTTTCTCAATGCTGCGGACCAATATCCTCGTGTGTTCCACTGCGCGGCGACGGCATCCAGTCGCGAGAGATTGAAAGACTTGTTGCCGTGGTCGGAGTCACACGAAGTCTTTGCTGACGAGTGGCGAAATGATTCGACGGACAGCGATCATCACTACAGAAACCATCACGACGATTGGGGCTACGTTCTCGATAGCCTGGCG
>CAIJTL010000491.1 GCA_903823545.1 uncultured Planctomycetaceae bacterium | reverse complement strand
CGGAGATGTCTCGCATCATGGCGCAGTTGTATTCGCGCCCTAAATACTCGATGTGATTCACCGTTACTTCGGTCTGAATGAAACTGCCATCTTTTGTTTGGTGGTCGGACTCAAATGTAAAACTCTTTCGCTCCTGCAATTCTTTCCAATGGGCGGGCCATGCGGAGGCCGGGAAGTTGGGATCAATATCGTGGACCGTCTTGCCGACCATTTCTTCCCGCGCATATCCGAGCGTCCGGCAGGCCGCTTCGTTGACGTAAAGGATTTCCGCATTGGGTGCGACCCAAAAGACTGAGTCAGCAGCATGGTCGATGCTGAACTGTGTAAGCCGCATCGATTGCTCTAATTGCTTCCACTCCGTGATGTCGCGAGAAGAGGCGAAATTGAATTCTTTCCCGTCGAAGTTGACGTAGTTGGCGTTAATTTCGACCCGAAGCGTTTGACCGTCTTTGGTCATGTGTCGGCTTTCAAACACCATCGAGCGGCGCTCTTTGAGTTCCTCCCAATGTGTTGGCCAAGCTTCTTTTGGAAAGTCAGGGTCAAAGTCAAAAACCGACTTTTGCAAGAGTTCATCGTTGGTGTAACCAAGTCGCTGACTCGCTGCCTTGTTGGCATAAAGAAGTTTTGCGTCAGATCCCACCCAGAAGACGGCATCGTACGAATGATCCACGGAGAACTGCATCATCCGTAATTTCTGATCGGCAATCTTCCGCTCGGTCACGTCAAGCATTACCGCCATGACACAGACTGCATCCTCAGCCATTTCCACGATTGAGGTCGAAATAGCGACAATGCGATGAATCCCATCTTTGCGTGTGACCTCCCACTCTTCCGATCGCATATCCTTGCCCTCACGCATCTCTGACATGCGATTTATGGCGCGCTGTTGCAACTCCGGATTCGGATAGATTGTCTGGTGGCACCCGAGTCGATTGATCTCGTCCATCGTGTACCCGGTCAACTCCTTCATCCGATCGTTCCAGACCAGAAAATTGACGTATGGGAATTCCGAAATCGCGTGGCAAACACAAATCCCTTCGGCTGCCATTCGCACGATCGTCTCACGAAATGCACTGACTTTGCGGAGTGTCCCCTCGGCCTGTACGTGTTCGGTGATGTCGAATGCGACTCCTCCAACGGATTGCGAATTTCCATAGGAATGGGGTAACGAAAACTTGCTGACGATCGATTGATGGACGATGCCATCTTTATGTGTCAGTTGTTCGATCGTTTGAATCCCAGTGGCACTTTTCAGTGCCTTTGAATCGTTCTCTTTGAACTGTGCGGCGGTTTCTGCTGGGAAAAGCTCGTCATCAGTTTTGCCTGCAAGCTGAGACAAAGAGATTCCGAATGCCTCTTCGGCTCCAGCGTTCGCAAACACATAACGACCACGGTCATCTTTGATCCAAGCGAGGCCGGGTAAGTGTTGCATGAATAACTCAAAGTGCTGCTTACTTTGTCTCACAGCTTGTTCGAGTCGAAGACGCTCCATTGCGTTGCTCACAAGATCAACGACCGTGCTGGCAAGACGCTCGTCGTTCTCGGTGAAAGCGTTTTGTTGATCGCTCTCCACATTGAGAACGCCAACCACGATCGAGTTGATCTTCATCGGAAGACACAACTCTGAACGTGTCCGGGAATCAGCCGCCAAATAGCCCGGCTCCAAACTCACATCACCCACACGTCGAGCGATGCCGGTTTGAGCGACTTGCCCCGTGATCCCGACTCCCAATGTTTTGTCTGAACGGCTGACATTCGGATCGGAGAGGACGAACGACGGATGCGTGACTAGAACTCCGCGAGGAGAGTCCAACAGCAGGAATCCACAGTTATCTGGAAACAGTGTGTCGGCAATCAAAGTCGTCGCACGCTGAAGTAACTCGTCTTCGGAACTCGCCTCAGAACAGATCACACCCAGTCGCCTGAGCAACTGGAGTTCGACTTCGTAATGTTGAAGCTTTCTCTCGACGGCGGTCTGGTTTGGAATATGCAACGTTTCAACGATCAGCGATGCACTATCTCGGAGGGCGGTCTCAGCCACGTCGCGCAGCTCTTGAAGCGTTTGCGGAGTCGCCCAATTCCAAAACGACTGGCAGCATTGTTCCGATTCCGTCTGAGCCTGACTTAACATGCTTTGCCATGCGGTTGCCTCAGGGAGATCGCCTTGCTGATCGACTCTCGATCGAAGCTGAGTTTGTACGAGCACCAAATCGGTGAATTCGCGGAGCCGCTCCTGCAACAGATCGGCCATCGAACGAAGACGATTGATGGCCTCACTCGCAATCAGACCGCTAAGTAGTTCCAGCAATGCGGACAGTCGCGCACATTCCAAGTGCGCTTCGCAGAGGTTCTCCGCCATTCCTGAGTCAGAAGCCGATGTTGTCGAGCCAGCAGACAGGATCGCAAATAGCTGCTCACAACGCCGCTGAATCCGCTCAATCACGAAACCACCAAAACGACCGGCGGCCGACTTAAGGCGGTCACCTTCAAGTAACGACACCTTTTTCACCAGCTTGTCGCACCGTCGCGAAAAACGTTGGTCACGAACGATTCGCTCGTAGGCCACGGTGTTCGCTGCTAACGCCGCCTCCCGTTCTTGCTCGATCGATGCAATCATGACCGGAGTGACAAAACGGGATTGCGATTGCTTCAGCCAATCCTGCAAAACATCTCGATGGCTAACCGTTTGATTGGCCCCACGGAGTCGCTTGAGCTGCTTCTTGATCCACATTGACCGACGAAGCGGCAACCATTGGTCATAAAACTTCAATGCTGCGATGGCTTCGACTGTCGACTTTCTCAACTCATCAGATGCAAGACCGTCGAGGTCCCCTTGGTCGGAAACGCGGTTCAATATCTCATTGATTGGCGTCAGCCGTTCGTGCAGCGTCTGTTGAACGAGATCACGAAGCGGTTCGCCACCGACTCCAATCAGACTCGAATTCGCCGAAGATGTTTCGCTCATCAAGCTCACTGCTCCCTCAGCTTGTGCCTCGCTGCGGAATGAAAAGTACAGCACAATTCCCGCCTAGATGCACTTTGGTGAACTTCACGGAGAATAGAAAGCGCACTGGCTGTTCGTCACGCCATTCGAGTGTGTGCCGTTTGGCTGTCTTGGGAGACTGGCGGATGATCGAAATGTGAAGCAACTCCTGACGTCGTTCGCCGG
>CAIJTL010000490.1 GCA_903823545.1 uncultured Planctomycetaceae bacterium | reverse complement strand
CGATTCGAGCACCTTGCTGACGATGTCATCGGCGGTCATTTCCTCCGCTTCCGCCTCATACGTCAGAATGACGCGATGTCGCAAAACGTCCGGGGCGAGATCCTTCACGTCCTGCGGCGTGACGTATCCGCGACCGGCGAGAAACGCATTCGCTCGAGCGGCTAGGCAGAGATTGATCGACGCTCGCGGCGAGGCTCCGTATTCGATCAGCAGCTTCAATTCCTTCAACCGAAACTCCTCCGGTCGCCGCGTCGCTGCGACCACGTCGAGCACATAGTCCTTCACTTTGTCGTCCATGTAGATCGACGCCACCGTCTGCTTGATCTCCGCCAACTGAACCGGTTCGAGCACCGGCTGCACCTCGCGGCGAATGTCGTCAAGCACTGAGTCCACCACCTTGCGCTCATCGGCCTTGCTCGGATAGCCCACGACAACCTTCAGCATAAAGCGATCGACCTGAGCTTCCGGAAGCGGATACGTCCCTTCCTGCTCGATCGGGTTCTGCGTGGCCAGCACGAGAAACGGCTCTTCGAGCGGATACGTTTCGTCGCCGATCGTGACCTGCCGCTCCTGCATCGCTTCGAGCAACGCCGACTGCACTTTCGACGGTGCCCGGTTGATTTCGTCCGCCAGGATCAAGTTCGCAAAGATCGGCCCCTTACGAGTCCCGAACGTTCCTTCGCGCGGGTTGTAGATCATCGTGCCGATCAAATCCGCCGGCAGCAGATCGGGGGTGAACTGAATCCGATTGAACTTGCAGTGCAGGGCGTTCGCGAGTCCCTTGATTGCCGTTGTCTTCGCCAATCCCGGCAACCCTTCGAGCAGAACATGACCTCCCGTGAGCATTGCGATCAACAACCGCGACAACATCACGTCCTGCCCAACGAGCACCTTGCGCACCTCCGAACGAACTCGATCGAGTTGTTCAGAATGCTTGAGAACCTGTTCCTTAATCCGCTGAATATCCACGCTCATAGAACTGTCACCACTCGTAGCCAAACCCACGTCGAATCGAACAAGGGCGACACGTTGCTGCCCACGCTCATCGAAATCTATGCAACCAATTGGCGGCATCGATCAGCAAAAAGTTATGCCGAAGGACAGTTGATTTCGCAAGCGAATTCCAAGGCGAGAAACCGTGCCTCGACTGCATCGATGTCTGCGGCAAGTCATTCGGAAGCAGTTTGTGGTTGTGAGTGTCACTTCAATTAGCAGAGTGACCGCACCGACGGCATGCTGCGGTCGCGAGATTTTGAAGAGCGATACTTGCTGCAGAAAAGATGCAGCTTGCAACCAAACTTCGAGCTTTGGTAATTCGTGGGTACCAAATTTCGCCGTTTTAGTGGAGGCTGCGATGTTGATTTGCCCGAACCCGAATTGGCACTGCCACGTCTCGTGACACAAACTTCTGCTAATTCAGGTCTTCGCCAATGAAAGGTGAAGCCTTTTGGCTCCGCCCAACTTAGCCGTGCGTCGCATGCCGACTATTTTGGGGGACCTTGATGGCGCCGACTTCTGCTTGCAGCTTTTGCAGTTCAAACGCCAATGCGTCTTCGATCTGTTCGCATTTTTCTACTTCGGGATCGACCGGCTCAAACGATTGAAGCGTGCTGAGATAATTATTGAAGGTATCTTGCAGATCGACGAGCAAATCACCGTCTCGCAACCGAACTTGATCAACATTTTTCCCGGCAGACAGGCTATCGAGCGTGTTCTTGAATCGGACGAGCGGGCCGACGATGCGATGGCTGAATTTCAGCAAGTCCCACAAGACGATCGGAGCAACCGCGAACGCACAAACCCAGACTCCAAAGTACTCGCGAGAGAATTGTTGGTAGAGATCCGCAAACGAACGAGGCAGGGCACCGGCTCGAACGGCACCGCGATGTTCGGCGTAGCGGAACAAGAACAACGACATCCACAAGACGCCGTGATACAAAAACCAATAAAGTCCAATACGGAATAGCAATCGTCCTTGAATGGCTTTGTTGACTAAGATTTTTTGACGAAGCTGTTTCTGGCTCATCACATCACTCGTGCAGAAATTCGGGGTTTGGACATCTCAGCCAAACCTAGCTCGTTTGAGCACGTCATTGGTGAGAGACCTGCTTTTCATTGCCGAATTTATGTGCGGATCAGTTCGGTGAGTCACGTTATGCCGCGCTTTCTATTTCTCCGGAGGGGGTCTACGATCTCCGTGCCATCAGAGCTAGTTTGAGGCTAAATCCGCGTTTTTTGAGACTGTTGGTGGCTTCGAGGCGATTCTTGAGCCCTTATGGTTTTGTTGAAATTTGGTCAGATCATTCATGAGTGCCAGCCAGCAACAGACGAGTCTCCAACAAGATTTCTTGGACCGCACCTCACCCGAAGCGATGTGTTGCGGTGGAAGCGGCGGTGATTCGCACTGTGCGAGCGACACGCCACCAACGAGTGAACAAATTGCGGCGGCGCTCACACCCCGTGAAGGTTGCCCACCCCCGTTGCAATGGCAGCAGGTTGTTGCTGCATTTCGCGAGCAGTCGGACGAGTGGCACACCGAAACTCCGGCGGGAAAAATCACCGGGCGTGTCTGGGGCGAAGGGCCAACGTTGGTCTTGCTCAACGGGCTGGGGGGATCGAACGAGTTGTTCGCGCTCTGCGTTTACTTGCTGAAGGTGCAATGTCGCTGCGTTGTGCTGGACTATCCGACGGATCGTCGCGTCTCTTGGTCGGTGTTTTGTGACTCGATCGCAGAGGTCGTCGAAGAGTTTGCGGGAACAGACGGCTGCCATTTATTCGGAACTTCGTTTGGTTCGGCAGTCGCCCTCGAAACGGCGTTGCGACTCGGTCCGCGAATCAAGAGCGTCACGCTTCACACGGCGTTTGCTCATTTACATTTGACTTTCTTTGAGCGATTTGCGGCGACACTCTTCCGTTGGCTTCCAGGGCGGATGGGCTCAATTCCATTGTGGCGAGCGATTCAAGAGCGAAGCCATCGACTCTGGTTTCCGCCCATTGATCCATCACGGTGGAAGTTTTATCTGGATAACGCTGGAGCGACACCGATCAAGTCACTGGCTCGACGGTTCGGAATGTTGCGACAATGCGATCTCCGATCGCGACTCAGCCAACTTCAAGTCCCCGTGATGTCGTTGCAGGTCGAAGGTGAAGGTGAAACACAAAGTCGATGTCGCGATGAGCTCACCGGAGTGATTCCGAACGTGTGCACCGAATTCTTCCATACGACTGGAATGCTGGTATTTCTAACTCATCCACATCGGCTCGCAAAACTGATTCGAGAGTTCATTGCCACGACTCTACCGTGCGACAGTCAAAATCCCTGTGCGAGTCATCGAGAGAATTAGTCGTCATCAAACGTGAGGAGTGAGGCATGGCCGTTGAGTTTCCAGAGCGATTGGATGTTATCGCAGTCGGCGCGCATCCAGACGATGTGGAAATTGCCTGCGGCGGAACGATGGCCAAACTCGTTCAGCAGGGGTATCGAGTCGGTATCGTTGACCTCACCGATGGTGAGCCAACTCCGGGGAGTCCTGGACCGGAAGTGCGCCTGGCGGAGGCGGTCGAAGCAGCAAGGATTCTCGGGGTACAGGTCCGAGAAACGCTATCGCTCCCGAACCGACGGCTATTTGATTCGTTTGAAAGTCGGGTCGCATTAGCAACGATTTTTCGGAAATATCGCCCAAGTGTCGTGTTGGGGATTCTCGACAAAACACCCCTTGCATCCCCAGACCATTGGCAGGCGATGCAAATCACGGATGCCGCCGTTTTCTATTCACGCCTGACTAAATGGGACGAGCATTTCGCCGGTTGGCCCGCGCACAGTATCCAGAAGCAGGTTTGGTATCCATTGGCACTGCGACAGCTAAATGCAGGCGAGCACTCAGGAAGTGGCGGGTTCGTCGTGGATATTTCGGAGACGTTACCCTTAAAATTGGCCTCGATTCGCGCGTACCAAACTCAGTTTCCGGCAGCGAAGGCACAAGTGTTTCAATTGGTCGAAAGTCAAAATCGCCTTTACGGCACGAGTGCGGGATTTGAAGCGGGCGAGTATTTTGTAAGTGCGTCAACGTTGGGTGTTAAGGATCTAGTAAAAACGGTGTTGGGTTAATCGCGATAGTTTTGCGAGCCGTCCCGTGTTTTGATTGACTTCCGATTCATTTCTGTAATTCGACTGGTTACGACGATGGTTCAAGTCCGCTGGGGTTGTCTGAGCATCAAGGGGAACTTTCGCGAGAACAACGAAGACTCTTTCATCGTTGATCCACGCGGGCGTTTCTTCATCGTTGCTGACGGCATGGGAGGCCAGAGCGCCGGCGAAAAGGCGAGCGTGCTTGCGACGGAGTTGGTTCCGCGTCGATTGGAGCAAACGATCGACTTCGAGAAAGCACCTGCTGACGAGGTTGTTCGACGAATCGATGAAGCTGTCGCATTCGCCAACGGCGAAATCATGGCTTTGAGCACTCTCGACCCCGAATACCACAACATGGGGACAACGATCGCATTCATGCTCACAGCTGGGGGAAAGTTTTTTGTTGCCGGTGTGGGGGACAGTCGCGTCTATCGCCTACGTGGGGATCAACTTGAACAATTGACTCGCGATCATTCACTGACGCAGGCACTTCTCGAAGCTGGAACGATCTCCGCCGAGGAAGCGAAAACCCATCGCTACAAAAATGTGCTCTACCGTTATCTTGGAACAAAAGAAGGTGGGACCGGAGCCGAAGCTAAGGTCCTCGAAGCTCAAGCTGGCGACCGTTTCATGCTCTGTTCTGACGGCGTCACCGACGGAATTAAATACGACCTCGATCAGTTGGCTCGGCTCATCAAGATGGATGACCCTCAAGCCGCCGCCGCTGCAATCATCAAGGCGGCGGAGGATGGTGGTAGCAAAGACAACATCACATGCATCGTGGTGCATTGCGTTTGATCGCGAGCCTGCCGTGGTCAGTCGTCCGCGAAGGTCACGTAGCCGAATCCGTATTGCGAGCTGCGCGTTCGTGATTTCAAAAGTGGTAGAGATTTTGAAATCGCATCGAGCCTCATCGCGGATGCGGATGCGTGAAGCTAGCCGGGATGATTCAACGTAGCGGTAGGGTGGGACGAGCAAGCTCCATGAATGGTGGGCCGGCGGTCGCTAACTTCAGCGACAGCGGAGCGGCACACTGCGAAAGGAAGTAGTCTGAGTTGGCGACGGCCCACCAACGACTTGCGCGACCTTGTCCCACCCTGCGTGAACAATCCCGGCTAGCCGATGCTGATAATTGTGAGCGCAAGTGTTTCTCTGAAGGTTGGCTCCCTCTGTTAGCGCTAATCTCTTTTTGCCGCCGCGAATTGACGGACGTTTGATGGTCCGAAGTCTGATTGGCTTGGGTGTGTATTCTTTGTGTGCTCCATTCGCTTTGGTTAGCGCCAACGTTGGATGAGTCATATATTGCGGATTATCCCCATTTGTGGATTCTTGCGGTATTCCGCCGCTGAGTTCGGCCCAGAGAAAGCTACGGTTCAACACATGTCTTTATTTCATCGCAATTCTCGCGATGAAGCAGTCGTCACTGTTGAATCTCTCACATCTTTTGTTTGGGGACGCTCATGAAGTTCACCTCTTGGTTGTCGATGGCTGGTCGGACGTGGAATCGTACCTTTCAGAAAATGCCGCAGCGGATTCGCCAATCGAAACGCAATCAGACGGTGGGCCGAGTTTCAAAACTTGAGTGTCTCGAAACGCGATCCCTTTTGACGCCGCCAGTCATTGCGGCCTTGAGCGGATCTGTGACAGTCGGTGAGGGATCAACAGCGAGCAACAGTGGAACTTTTAGTGACGCAGATGGGAATGGCACCGTCACGCTAACGGCATCAATTGGAACCGTTACATCCAATGTGAATGGCACATGGAGTTGGTCCTTTAACACGAACGATGGTCCCAGCCAATCACAAGTCGTGACCATTACGGCGACCGACAATACGAGTGCTTCCACTCAGACGACCTTCAATTTGACTGTTGCCAACCTTGCTCCGACTGACGGCGTCGCAATTGGGCCAGTGACTTATACCGGAGCACAGCTTGATGCGTTCGTCACGACTGGTGCGGCGAGTTACCCAGGCGGATCGCACAGCGTCACGGGGAGTCGGCTCGATCTGACGGTTACTAGCGTGCAAGACACGATCCTGTATCGATTGCCGCTGATTCCTGCGGGGCGATTGACGAATTCGGATTCGGCGAACTTCCTGATCACTGCTGATTGGACCAAGCTGTCCACCGACAACGACTTCGGTATCGTGATCAGCGATGGTGTCAACGTGATTGGTGCTAATTTGGGAGACCAGAATTTCATGTGGGGTGAAAGAGGAGGCGATGCGGGCAATCGAGTGACCAGTCCGTTCTTTCCTTCATTAGGAAGTATCGCACGCGTCATGCCGTTCACGGTGGAGGTCGATATTCGACCAACCGGAATTACCGTGCGTGGGACCAACGGAAACAACATAACGTTGTCCTACACCAATCCGCAGATTTTGAACCTTGCGAATCGCTTGGACCTAGTGCTCGTTGGCGAAAACATCGGAGAGTCTTATGGATTGAATAGCCTGTCGATCAAAGCAACTGGCAGCGCCGGTCTCACCAACGACGGTCCGATCAATGAGGGAAGCACTGGAACCGTAACGTTTTCAACAGTGATTGATGCTTCAACCGTCGATACTTCGGCTGGCTTTCGGTACTCGTATGACTTCAACAATGATGGCATTTTCGAAATAGGGGACGGCACATATGCCGGATCAGTGATCTCGTCGAGTGCCGTCGTTCCAGCAAGTTATCTCGCGGATGGTCCGGGAACTCGAATTGTACGAGGTCGAGTTCTCGATAAAGACGGCGGCTTTTTGGACGACACGACCGAGATCACGATTCTCAATGTCGCCCCGACCGTGATCGCCAATAACGCGAGTGTTTCCGTCAACGAAGGGGCGATTGCTTCAAATTCCGGAACAATGAGTGATCCCGGAGTCGATACGATCTCGCTCTCAGCGTCCGTTGGCACTGTCGCATCAACTGGGCCTGGGACTTGGGGGTGGGTTTACAACACAACTGATGGCCCCATTCAATCGCAAACGGTAACGATCACCGCAACTGACAGTGATGGCGCTTCGAGTCAAACCACATTCAGCTTATCGGTCAATAATGTGGCACCAACGGCGACATTTGGCGGCCCCGCAGTGAATGAAGGCTTGAGCGGCTTCGTCAACTTTTCTGGTCAAAGCGATCCATCGACGGCTGATGCTTCTGCAGGATTTCGTTATGCGTTTGATCTTAACAACGATGGTTTCTTTGAGGTTGGTGATGGTACCTATGCTGGTTCGGGAACCAGCGTGACCGCAACGTTGTCACCGTCACTGTTTATCGACGGTCCAGGGGCGATCCCCGTGCGAGGCCGGATCATCGACAAGAATGGTGGCTTCACCGATTACAACACGACGATCACGATCAACAACGTGGCACCGACAGCGGTGCTCACCAACGGTGGCCTCGTCATTCAAGGGAACGATGGCAGCGTGTCGTTCTCGGGGCAAAGCGATCCATCGAGCGTCGATACGTCCGCCGGTTTCCATTACGCCTTTGACTTCGACAACAACGGGACATTTGAAGTAGGTGACGGCACCTACGTCGGTTCGGGGACAGCGGCTTCAGCGACTGTTCTCGCGAGCTTTCTGGCGACGTCAGGGCCACATGTCGTGCGGGGACGGATCATCGACAAGGACGGCGGCTTCACCGATTACACAACGACGATCAATGTTGGCAATGTTCCGCCTGTGATCGCTGTCAACACGGCGACAGTCACAGTCAGCGAGGGGCAGACGGCGACGAATTCGGGGACGGCCAGCGATCCTGGTGGGGGAGGTGTATCTGTCTCGTCGTCGATCGGTTCGACGAGCGGCAGCAGCAGTTGGACGTGGTCGTTTGCGACGAATGATGGACCGGGACAGACTCAGTCCGTGACCGTAACTGCGACTGACGCCGATTCTGCGACAGCCTCGGCAACCTTCAATTTGGTCGTGTTGAACGTGGCTCCGACCGCGACGTTCTCAAATGGCGGAGCAGTGAATGAAGGTTCGACGGGTTCGGTCAGCTTCTCGGCTCAGGCGGATGCCTCTAGCGTCGATACTTCGGCGGGGTTCCGGTACGCCTACGACTTCGACAACGACGGGACGTTTGAAGTCGGCAATGGAACGTATGCCGGTTCGGGGACGGCAGCGAATGCCACGGTTCCGGCCAGCTTTCTTGCGGACGGGCCTGCGTCGCGAGTGGTTCGCGGTCGGATCATCGACAAGGACAACGGCTTCACTGACTACACGACGACGATCGCGATTAACAACGTGGTTCCGACGGTGACTCTGAACTCGGCGACCGTGACGGTGAATGAGGGAACGACCGCAACGAACAGTGGAACGTTCAGCGATCCGGGAGTTGATATCGTCACGATCACGGCGTCGATCGGCACGATCACGCAGGGGGCCGGGTCTTGGAACTGGTCCTTCGGAACGAACGACGGTCCAGCTCAAGGGCAGTCGGTGACGATCACTGCCACCGACAGCGACGGAGCGGCTTCGATGACAACGTTCAGTCTCGTCGTGAGCAACGTTGCTCCGAGTGCGACGTTTTCAAATGGCGGTGCGGTAAATGAAGGCTCGACGGGAAGCGTCAGTTTCTCGGCTCAGAGCGATCTATCGAGCGTCGATACGACGGCGGGATTCCGCTACGCCTACGACTTCGACAACAACGGCACCTTTGAAGTCGGCGGAACGACTTATGGCGCATCGTCCACGGCTGCGAGCGTCTCTGTCCCCGCCAGCTTCTTCGCCGATGGTCCGGACGCTCGCACGGTGCGCGGACGCATTTACGACAAGGACAGCGGCTTCACCGATTACACGACGACGATCACGATCAATAACGTCGCACCCACAGTGACCGTCAACAACGCGACGGTCACTGTGAATGAGGGCCAGACTGCGACAAATTCTGGGGTTTATTCTGATCCGGGGCAGGACACGATCACCTACTCGTCATCGATCGGAACAACCGTGGTGGGTGTCACGAGTGCTGTCTCTTGGATTTGGTCATTTGCCACCAACGATGGGCCGGGGCAGACTCAATCGGTGACGATCACCGCGACCGATAGCGATGGAGCACCCGGCAGTTCGACGTTCAATCTGATCGTCAACAACGTGG
>CAIJTL010000489.1 GCA_903823545.1 uncultured Planctomycetaceae bacterium | reverse complement strand
TTGACGCCATCGTGTTTGGCGAACGTGAGCCGTTGCGTTGGATGGCTGGCAGCGAAGGATACGCGCGAACTCAAAGTTTTCAGGCGACGGATGAAGCGGACGCCGACAAGAGGATCGTGCATCTCGCCATCATTTATGGAGCCGACGGAACGATCACGGGATATCGCAACGGGCATGCTTACGGTCAGCCTTACAAGAGCAGCGGCCCGGTCACGTTTGAGGCAGGTGCGGCGCAAGTTGTCTTTGGGCTTCGTCATGCACCGGCAGGTGGCAATCGCCATCTCGCTGCGGCGATTGATCGAGCGGCGTTGTATGACCGCGCTCTGACTCCCGAAGAAGTTGCGGCATCGGCGGGTGTCTTCACCAATGACGTCAGCGAACCAGAGTTACTGGCTCGACTTTCTGAAGCGGCTGTTGTGAAACGATCGCAGTTAAAGTTTGAGATCGAGCATCTGCAAAAGCAGTTGGCTCGCGCATCTGAGAACCGCGCGTATGCGTTGGCACCGAAGACTCCGGAGCCGACGTTCGTGTTGCATCGTGGCAGTACGACATCACCGGGTGAAGAAGTTTCGGCAGGTGGTGTGTTGGCGGTCAGCAATTTACGTAGCGCTGTCGCTCCGCGACAGGAAACGCCGAACGCGAACTCGGCAAACGTATCACAGAACGACAACCCAAAGTTCGATGCGGACTTTCAATTGGCCAAGGACGCGACCGACGCTGATCGCCGTAAGGCCTTAGCCGCGTGGATCACTGACCGACGCAATCCGTTGTTCGCCCGTGTGATCGTGAATCGATTGTGGCAGTACCACTTTGGTGCGGGGCTGGTGGAGACATCCAGCGACTTCGGCTTCAACGGTGGTCGTCCCAGTCATCCGGAGTTGCTCGATTGGCTTGCCGCAGAGTTAATGGATCATGGTTGGAGTCTGAAGCACATTCATCGGCTGATCGTGACTTCGGCCACGTATCAGCAATCGTCTCGTCCGCGTGTCGATGCAGCGAAACGCGATGCGGGAAATCGATGGTTGTGGCGGAAAAGTCCAGTCCGTCTGGATGCAGAAGTGATGCGAGATTCGGTGTTGGCGATTGCAGGTGACTTGAATCGCGATGTTGGCGGGCCAGGCTATCACGACTTCACGACGTTTACTTTTAACTCGCAGTTTTACGACATCGTCGATCCGGTGGGGCACAGCTTCGCTCGGCGAAGTTTGTATCGCGCGTGGGTTCGTTCGGGACGCAATCCGTTTTTGGAAGTTTTCGACTGTCCCGACCCCTCTACGAAGACGCCGCGTCGAGCAGTGACGACTACGCCATTGCAAGCATTGGCGTTGCTCAACAACTCATTCATGTTGCGGATGTCCGATCGTTTGGCCGAACGAGTTCGTCAAGATGCCGGTGACGATCTGATCGCTCAATTGAATCGCGCGGCCTTACTGACTTACGGCCGATCTGCGAGTGCCGAAGAGCTCGCTGTCTGGACTGAATTCACGAAGACTCACGGCTTACCGGCACTGGCTCGCGTGCTGCTCAACAGCAACGAGTTCTTGTACGTCGAATAGTGCACCGTTCGCCCTTGCTGACGCATCGGGTTACATTGCGACATACTTGTTTCCCACTTTATTGGTTTTGTGGATTCATTCGATGAAACACCGATTTCTCTTCTTGGTTGTGTTGCTCTTGGTTGCTCGCACAAGCGCTGCGGCAGATCGAATCTCATTCAACCGTGAGATTCGACCGATCTTGTCTGACGCCTG
>CAIJTL010000488.1 GCA_903823545.1 uncultured Planctomycetaceae bacterium | reverse complement strand
CTCGCGAAATCGTTTGCTCGGAAATCACCGACCGAACGCTCGTCGACATGCTGTTTTGCCCGTTGATGTTTTACGGCAGTCCAACAGCTCACGACATGGATTTCACACAATTCGTGATCATGTTCAAGGCGGTCTTTCAGGAAGGGTTCGGTCGCCCGCATGAGGGAGTGCGGCTCATCATGCGGAAGATGGTGCAGCAGTATCGCGGCTTTGGCGGCGAGCTTCGGCTACGTTCGGGAGTCCAGCGAATTCTTTCCGACAACGGTCGTGTAACCGGCGTGCAATTGGAAAACGGCATGGTCCTTGAGGCGAAACACGTTGTCTCAAGTGCGGGTTCTGCTGAGACAATGCGTTTGTGCGATGTCGAGCCGGCTGATCCGGAGCCGTATCGTCCCGGTGCGATTTCATTTCTCGAGACGATCTTTTCGTTGGACTGTATGCCGTCGGACTTAGGTCACAACGAGACGATTGTGTTCTACAACGACAGCGATCGGTTCGTTTACGACTCGCCGCATGAGCCGATTGATCTGCGGAGCGGTATCATCTGCTCGCCAAATAATTTTCAGTACGACAAGCCGCTCGATGACGGACGCGTGCGAATCACAGCACTGGCGAACCCAGACTATTGGATGACGCTGTCGCAGGATCGATATGTCGCGGAGAAGGAGGCTTGGACTCAGCGAATTGTTGAGTCGGCACTGCGATTCATGCCGGACTTCCGCAGCCATGTCGTTGATACTGACGCATTCACACCGCGAACAATCACGAAGTTTACCAGCCACTTCAACGGTGCGGTTTACGGGGCACCTCATAAGATTCGAAGCGGTCAGACGCACTTGCAGAATTTGTTCTTGTGCGGAACGGATCAGGGCTTTTTGGGAATCATCGGCTCGATGCTATCGGGAATTACGATTGCCAATTTGCACCTCTTGAAGGCGAACTGAGATGTCGGACGCCGTGCCGATGACAGATTCTTCACCCGTGAATCAAGATGAAGCCGTCGTCCAACCATTTGGCCGCGACGAAGAGTTGAAGTATCTGTTCGCGGCAATTCAGGATTACGCGATCTACACGCTCACTGCGGAGGGAATGATTCACGCGTGGAATCCTGGTGCCGAACGTTTGCACGGATACACGCCACAGGAGGCTGTTGGGAAATACTTTGGTGTGCTTTATCCCAAGGGAGGGATCGACGTATGATCAGCCGAGTTTCAACTGAAGTTCGCAGCCGAACATGGTCGGTATATTCGCGAAGGCTGGCAGATGCGCAAGGATGGTACGCGGTTTTGGGCCTATTGCGTGACAACGGCGATGCGTGACAAAGCAGGCCAGATGCGTGGCTTCGCGAAGGTCTCTCTGGACATCACCCAACGCAAGCAGGTGGAAGATGAACTGCTGGAGTCTCACGCTTTCATCCAGCAAATCATTACCAGTGCGCCGCAAGGAATCGTCGTTTACGATAAGAACCTGCGATACCGTGTTTGGAATCCCTACATGGAGTGGCTGACTGGACTCGCAGAAAAAGATGTTTTGGGACATCAGCCGCTGGAGTTCTTTCCGTTTTTGCGAGAGCACGGCGTTGATGTGGTGCATCATCGAGCGTTGAAAGGTGAAACGCTTGAAAGCGAACCGATCCGTTATCAGCTTGGTCCTGATCGCGAAGGGTGGTCATCGGGTGTTTGGTCGCCTTTGCGAGATTCGCATCGAGAAATCATTGGCGCTTTGGGCTTCGTGCGCGACATCACCGAGCACGTCAATGCACAAGAACGATTACAGATGCTGTCGCGGCGGCTACTGACAGCACAGGAGCAAGAGCGGCGAAAGCTGGCGATTGAGTTGCACGACGAAATCGGACAAGTCTTGACCGCAGTCACTCTGAACTTGCAAAGCCTTCACAAGGATGCGACGCCGAAAGGTCGTGAGCAGGTCGAAGAATGCGTAAGGATCGTACAACATGCGATTCAGCAAGTTCGCGACATGTCGATCAATTTGCGTCCCTCGCTGCTTGATGATCTCGGTTTAAAACCAGCGTTGAGATGGTATCTCGATCAACAGTTGCAACGAGCTCCGTTTGAGATTGAATTGAAATGCGAATTGACGAAAGGGCAAGTTCCGAGCGACATCGAGACTGCCTGTTTTCGCATCGTTCAAGAATCGATCACGAACATTCTGCGTCATGCGAATGCGAAAAAAGTTTTGGTGATGCTGGAGCTTCAGCAGAACACATTGAGCTTAGAGATTTGCGATGACGGAATTGGATTTGATGTCGCGGCGTCGCGCGAACGAGCAATTCAAGGATTGAGTTGCGGAATCCTGGGGATGCAAGAACGAGCCGAGTTTCTCGGAGGAACGCTAAACGTTGAATCGGCAACGGGTGGTGGAACAAGACTAAGAGTCATTTTCCCGCTTGCTGTTGCTTCTCCCGCAATCTCGCAATTTTCGGGCACAAGGCCCGAGGGCAACTCTGACTACCGAGCTTAAGTCGTAACCGAACAAGTGACCTCGACAATCACGATGATGAGCCAGACGTCAGCGAGACCACTCTTGATCTATGTCATTCGGACGTGACCAAGCCACGGTTGAGTGCATAGCGAACCAAACTGGCGATGTCGTGAATATCCAATTGACGCATCAGCAACGTTCGGTGGGACTCAATCGTTTTTGCGCTGAG
>CAIJTL010000487.1 GCA_903823545.1 uncultured Planctomycetaceae bacterium | reverse complement strand
TCGCCGTTGATGAAGTCGTCGCCCGCATCGCCGGTGATGGAGTCTTCGCCGTTGTTGCCCGAGACGCTGTCGTTGCCTGCACCCGCGGTGATCGTGTCCGCGCCGTTTCCACCAAGGATCGTGTCGTTGCCTGTGCCACCATCGACGACGTCGGCTCCGTCGCCAGCGAGGATACTGTCATCGCCAGTGCCAGCATTGATCGTATCTTGGCCGTCACCGCCATCGACGGTGTCGTTGCCACCTTGGGAGTTGATCACGTCGGAGCCATCGCCGCCGGACAGGCTGTCGCGCAGATCGGGGCTGCCGGTGATCGTGTCATTGCCGTTCGCCCCGTTGACGCGGATGCTGGCCAGCGACGTGAAGTTCGCCGCGAGAACGTTGCCCAAGTCGATGATGTTTTCTTGATCGCCGCCGTTGATCACGATCGACGTGATCGAACTCGCGGGGACATTGCCGAGCGAAGTGACCGGCGTCAGTAGTCCGGTCCCGCTCGAGGTCTGCACGAGCAGGTTGCCGTTGAACGTACTGACCTGCACGTTGTCATTCGTTTGCAGCGAGATATTCAGTTCGCCGCCAACGAGGAGTGCCGAAGCCGACAGCAGCGTTCGCGGTTCCATTTGCTCCGCAGCGACGAGCGTCGTCTGCGACATGCTCCGGCTTCGTTGATTCGTCTTCCAGTTCTTCAGCCATGACGAGATGCGCACGATCTGACCTCCCTGTCGCAAAAAACAATGCCAACGGTTTGAACTACCGTGACAGAATCGCCGGCTTCAACGTGTGCCCCGATGACGTCAGTCATACGGAACAAATCGCTCGACACGATTCTTCCGTCTGTGCTATCGGCCCCGCCGGTCGTCACGCGCGACAAATCTAGGCCGCATCGATACGTCAGGCACATCCGGACAATTCGGAGCATTCGCGACTTTCGTTACAACAGCTACAACCGGAACTCATATGAATCGAGTTGTCCCCGCTAGTGTGCGGCAATTGCTGCAGTAATAACAAAAAAACCCGGTCGGAGATCCGACCGGGGTTTCGTGAGTCACCAACAAACTCAGCGTCGCTGGACGTTTTGCCAAAGTCCGATGTCGAGAGAACTCATGCCGACATTTTTAACCACTGGGGCAAGTCGCCGGAGGGGATGATCCGGCGACTCGCACACCGATTGATTCTTAAGATGTCTAGCTTCGCTCCTTCTGCAACATTCAGAGTTCAGACTCGCGGTTTGCGACGCACTACACTTTCACTCCCAACTTCGCCAAGAAGCTGCGGCCCAATGTCAGGATCGAGAATGCTTCGTTGATTTCGCCAGGATCGGCGACGATCGAGTCCGCACCTTCGTTACCTGCCACTGTGTCGAAACCACCCTGACCATTGATGTTGTCCTTGCCATCGCGGCCCAGGATCAGATCGTTCCCGGTACCACCTAGCAGCGTGTCATCACCATCGCCACCAATCAGGACGTCATCACCATCTCCAGCGTTGATGAAGTCGTCGCCATCCGCACCGAAGAGTGCGTCGTTGTCGGCACCGCCGATGATCGTGTCGTTGCCGTCTCCACCGTTGACTGAATCGTTTCCGTCGCCGGCGTTGATGTAGTCATTACCGTGGTCACCGAAGATCAAGTCGTTACCGGCGTTTCCAGCAATCGAGTCGTCGTTCCGACCACCGTTGATGGTGTCATCACCGATGCCACCAGCGATGTTGTCTGTACCAGCACCTCC
>CAIJTL010000486.1 GCA_903823545.1 uncultured Planctomycetaceae bacterium | reverse complement strand
TGTGGTGGGGAGAGCAAATGCGTTGGTCTTACCAAGCCGTTGGTTGCGGCGACGTTTGGCGTTCGTGCTTTTGTCGCGACGGACGTTTCCGAACTCGTCCACGGTTCAAACGCGACAGCCAACTCTGGCTGAGCCTCTGGCAACAATTGTGCTCGGACCACCGCGTGCGAACCGAGCCGGTTGCTCAACCGATCGAGCAGCGTGACGACTTCACGCTGGCTGTCGGTGTCGAGTTCGTGGCCGAACAAGTCGCGTTGCACGACGTGCAACGGTTCGGTCTCCGTCGCCTCGAAATGGACGATCGCAATTTCGTCCGGTAGAGCGGCTCGCTCCCATTGCAGGCAGAGCATTTCAAAAACGTGCTTGGCCTGATCGGTGGGGGCGACGAAGCCGATGCGAAACTCGTGGAGTCGACCGCTGGAATCACGAAGCTCACATCGCAACTGCCGCACTCCCTCGCGACGTGGCTTGAGTCGATTCAAGAGTTGATCGAGCAATTCACGAGCGACGCTATGCAACGACTCCCGGTCGGTGATCGGGAACTCGCCGACCCAACGAGACACGAGCGATTCGCGTGGCTTCTCCGGCACGAGCAATTCCGGTTCGTCCCCAAACGCTTGATTGAGTCGCTTCAACAGCAACGGCCCGAACCGCGACGGCAAGCTGTCTCGTGACAACGCTCGTAATTGTCCGACCGACCGCAGGCCAAGTTCATGCAACGTCGCAATGATTGATGGCGTCAGCCGCAGCGATTCCACAGGCAACGGCCTCAACGCATCGGGGAGTTGTGGCGAAGTCACAACCGCCGGTGACTCAGGCTTCGCGAGAAATCGTGAGGCGGCCCAAGCGGCTCCGAGAGTCGGAGTGATACCCACACGAGCTTGAAAACCTCGCTCACGAAAACTGGTTGCGATACCGACCGCAGTCCCTTGATCGCCGCCGAAAAGATGTGTGCAGCCCGTGACATCGAGCAACAGACTTTCTGGTGACTCAGAGCCTTCGATTCCGAATTGTGGCGTGAATTGCTCACAGCTCAGAGACAACTGCCGCAGTCCCGTAACATCCCCCTTCACGTCCAACGATTCAAAGCAGGTCTCACGAGCGGCAGCATGGGCTTCCGCCGGAGCACTGGCGAGAGGACGCTCGATGAGAGCTTCCGCTTCGGCCAGCGGCATTCCAGGCGTTACCCCTTGTTGCGACGGCAACCGAGACGCCGAAACAACTCGCGGTCCACGACCTCCCGATGACGAATAAATCACCACCGGCCGCGATCTAAGCTCCGGTCGCTCGTACCGCAGTCGTTGCAGAGGCCAGTTCGGCAACCAAACACACGCGACCGTCTGCATCATCAAGTTCCACAATGACCGATTCCGTGGTGAACCCTTTCCGTCCTCGCAACACCTCGACCAGCAAACGCCGCCGAGGATGCGAAGCACTCGGCGGCCCGGCCGTCGCCAGCGGTCGCACTAGCAAGCGGTACTCGGCCCATGACGGCTGATGCCGAACTCGCTCCGGGCGCAGCAAGATGCCCAGACTCCCCCCAGTTTCCGCCGCCAGTTGCAGGCGTCGAAACGCAGCAGACGAGAGACGATCAACCTCGCACACAACCGCCCCCACTCCGCGAGTTCGCAGGGCTTGTTCAACGGCCCACAAGACATCGGTCGGACGTTCGGGCTTCACGAGTACCATGCGTCGCAAATCCAACGACAAGGATGCAAACCCCGCTGCGTGCAACTGTTGTTGGCCATCGACGAAGACCCATAGTTCGTTTTCAATCGCAGACTGACTCGCCAGCACTGCGAGGCTCGTTCCACCGGCACCTTTCACGTCGGACAGCCATTCGATCAACCCACCACGCAGCGACATCACATCCGGCAACAGTCTATTGAGTCCAACGGCAGGAGACGACGAGACAGGCATATTACGCACTGTCCGAACTCGTGCTCGTTCCAACTGCCGAATGCGAGCCGACAAATCCGCGAGAATCGCCGAGCGCGCGGTCATGTTTGGTATCTCCGCAACACCCCGACCAAGACGCCGCGAATCTCCACATCGCGGACTTTGAGCGGCTTGAACCGCGAATTCTCCGGCTTGAGTAGAATGTGATCCTTCCGCCGAAAGAATCGCTTTAAGGTCGCCTCACCGTCGATGATCGCCGCAACAATCTCGCCATCATGACACGTCTCTTGTTGCCGAATAATCGCGATATCCCCATCCCCAATGAGCGCCTCAATCATCGAATCACCTTTCACGAGCAACCCGAAGTGCCGATCCGAATCGAACGCATCACCGAGATCAATTCGCTCGTCGGACTCAACAGCCTCAATCGCTTCCATTGGTTGCCCAGCAGCAATCCGTCCGAGAATCGCCAATCCTTTTGGGTTCACTGCCGCTGCGGACAACCCGTATTGATGCCCATGCTTCTCAAGCAATCCTTCCTCACAAAGCCGAGCAAAAATCCGTTGCACGCTAGTCGGAGAGTTATGGCCGAAATGCGCCGCGACCTCACTGATCGACGGCATTCGCCGTTGCTGGCGATGCACTTGCTGAAGGAATTCCAGCACCGCCGTGCCAGTCAACGGATTCGATGTTCGCATGACAAAAGCCCTTCAACAGCATCGGCAAGACCGCTCTACCGGATTCACGGAATGGATATGTTCGTATTCAAAATGTGCCAAACAAACCGACTCCCGTCAACTGAGTCAGCCAATGCGATGTGAGTCCGAGTAATAGATTGCCGGATCGCAGCACTCCTGGCGCTCTGCCGTTCTAAGGCTCTGCGCCGTTCTCGGCAGAAAGCGGGTGCCCCAGATGCTTACGCAACAACTAGGTGGACTTTCCCACGTTTTGTGGGCGCTCGATGAAGAGCGTATCCGAAAGGAGAGTTGTCGATGTCAGAACCACGTCGTCATTTTACGGTCG
>CAIJTL010000485.1 GCA_903823545.1 uncultured Planctomycetaceae bacterium | reverse complement strand
TAAAGCTCGTAGTGACCCGATTTATCGGGTCGTTTCACGGCATCGGGTTGCTTGGTATTGGGCGTTGGTTTGCCATCGACCGCATGAATGCGGTCACTACGAGCGCTTTCGGTCAGCCACGCACAGAACGCTTCGGCGTCTTTCGGGGTGACTTGCGTGACGGGCTCGTTGGGAGCGGGTTTCCAGCCGGGGGTGCGCCAGGTGATTTTGGGATCGGGTTTGAATGCGCGATCGCGTCCGCCGAGTCCGTTGGTTTCGGCTTCGGTTTGGTAGCCGGTGGCCTCGACGAACTGGCGGAACTGGTCCCAGGTGACTTCGGTGGTCGAGAGCGCGTAGGGTTTCGTCAGTCGGAATCGGCGGACGGGCATGTCCGGTTCGATCGCCGGATCGCGCGGCCGCGTGAAGATCTTGCGAAACTCCCCCGGCGGGATCAACGCGAATTGGAGTTTCGTCGCGGCGTTCTCTTCGATCACCGGGCGTTTGAGAAACTCGGCCCACAGTTGTTGCCGCTCTTTCGCCAGCGTCGGCTCACACGGCGCGACCACCGGCGGCGGAGCACCCGCTGGCAACTCCCACCCCGGCAACGGATCGGTCTCGTCGAGGTCCAGTGGCGGCAGCGGCGTGAGTGGTTTCGCGGTCGATGATGTGGCGGCGTCCGTCACCGAGGCTTTCGGACGGTTCGGCATCGCTGGGCCCGTCACCTTTGAATGACCGACACGCGAGACACCAACAACCAACGAAACCCGGAAACCAACGTAGATGTTACGATTGCTCGGGTTTATGGCGTGGCGATTCGCGGCTCGGCAGAGGGACGCGGGGCCGTCCCAACGGCCTCCACGGATCACACGCAGGGAGCCGGCGGAAGACGGACTGTTTGGATTAATAGAGGGCTTTTCCTGAGATTCTCCATAGTACGTCGGGGACCACCAATCTTCGACCCAGTTCCACACGTTGCCATGAATGTCGTACATCCCGTACGGATTCGCTTTCAACTCGCCCGCCGCATGCGTGCGGCTACCGGAGTTCGTCCCGAACCATCCGGCACGCACCAGGTCTTCGTCCTTGTCACCGATCCAATACTTTGTGGTGGTTCCTGCTCGGCAGGCGTATTCCCATTCGGCTTCTGTCGGTAGCCGATATCCCGTGCCGTCGAGTGGTGTGATCGTGTCAGCGGCTCGGAAGTAGAACGGTTTCAACTCTTCTTGATTGCTCAGCTTTGCACAGAATTCGGCAGCGTCATTCCAACTCACCATTTCCACCGGATGGCTGGTGGTTTCCATCCCGACGACGGCCTCTTTCCCGGCTCCCATCGGAGCGAAGTGGCAGGGATTCACGCCCATGACCTTTTCATATTCCGCCTGAGTGACTTCGTTGACGCCCAGATAGATCGGCTGCGTCAGGATGACTTTGTGCTGAGGAGCTTCTGACTTGATGCACTCCTGCCAGTGCTTGTCTTCACCGACATCCTTGAGAGCCTCTTCAATCTCCTCCAGCGTGCTGCCCATCGTGAACTCGCCGGGCGGGATGAGTCGGAACTTCATGCCGAGGGAGTTGGTGTACTCGACCGGCAC
>CAIJTL010000484.1 GCA_903823545.1 uncultured Planctomycetaceae bacterium | reverse complement strand
CGCATCGGAGTCAAACCGCATTTCGTGCTGACCGACCGAGTGGAGATGTTGGATTCGCGACCGCACGTGTCGCTGCCGGTGGCGTGTCTCGTTGATCGCGAATGGGAGAAATGGCGAGGCGGAGAGGGACAGAAGCTGCACATCGGCAAGCAGCAATTTCGGCTGCACGCCGAGTTCGATGTCGATCTGAAGGCGTTTGAAAAGATGTCGAAGGAAATCGCCGCCGATGCCGATCTGCTCGAACCACTCGACCGAGTCCGCGAGGCGTTGCAGGAGACGATGAAGTCGGCAGCGTGAGAACGTCATGGAAGAGGTGCCGCATGAATATGCAGATTCGTAACTCCGTCTCCGGTGGACCGGATTTCTTCGTCTTTATCACAATCGTACTCGCTTTTGTTTCGGCGATATTTTGGATGGTGGTCGGCTGGCGCGCCATGCGGGCGCATGAAACCATCGCGGAGGTCTGTGAAAATTGGTTGATCGCCCGACGCCAAGAAAGAAACGCCGTCGCGTCTCGTGACTCATCGAAGCCGTCGATTGCTCAACCCGTTGTCACCGAAGCCGACTTCACTCCGCACAAAGACGCGCCTCCCGAATATCCCTGGTCGAAGGAAATCTGAGGCATGGTGGCCAACGAAGAGACTGCGGACTTTCTACCGCCGAACTTGGCTGAAGTGTCACTCGACTTCGGCGCGAGTTTGTATTCCTCCGGCATGAACGGCGCGTTGCGGCGTTGGCCGACGGTTGAGACGCAGACGTTGCCACTCTTCGACAAGCGGGCCGGATTGCAGCCGTCGTGGAAGCCGCATTGGTCCAAAGTTCCGACGGTCGGGTTGATGTTTCCGCTTGGATTTGAGTTTCAGCCGAAGCCGAAGGAATCGGACGAGCGAGACGAATTGAAAACGCTCGAAGGACCGAAGGCACAGCGAGAGATCAAACCCGATGACTTGGCCGAGCAGGCTGAGGCCAAAGAGAAAAAGAAGACGCGGCTGAAGCCACCGGCGGATGCGATCTCGCTGGAAGACCGGTTGTTTTACATGCTGCAACCGCCGTTGCAGACGATGCTCGCCGGGCAAGAACTGATCATGCCGTTTGAGCCCTTTCCGTTTCAGTACGAAGGGATCGCTTGGTTGTTTTCACAGAAGCAGGCGTTGCTCGCGGATGAAATGGGACTCGGCAAGACCATGCAGACCATCACGGCAATTCGGCTGCTGCTGCGAGCGGGTCACGTCCGCCGAGTCTTGCTCATCTGCCCAAAGCCACTCATCCCGAACTGGCAGCGTGAATTCAAAGCGTGGGCGGAAGAGTTGCCAATTACGGTGCTCGAAGGTGACGCCGCTCGGCGACGAATGCTGTGGCAGATGCCGTCTCCGCTGCTGTTGGCCAACTACGAACTGATGGTCCGCGATTGGGCCGACATGCTCGACGACGAGAAGCCGAAGTTCGATCTGGTCGTGCTCGATGAGGCTCAACGTATCAAGAATCGGAGTTCTTGTACTTCAGAAACCGCGCGTTCGATCCCGCGTAAACGAAGCTGGGCACTGACCGGAACGCCGATCGAAAACCGCCCCGAGGAATTGCACACGCTGTTCGAGTACATGACGGTCATCCCCAAAGGAGGAACGCCCGACTTGAAGCAAATGCAGCGGCTCTCACGCGACTTCATCCTGCGACGGACCAAAGATCTCGTTATGAAAGACATGCCGCCGCGGCTCGATCGCGATGAGATTCTCGAACTGACACCCGCTCAAAAGGACGCGTATCAAACCGCTGAGAAAGATGGCGTCATCCATCTCAACGAGATGGGAGATCAAGCGACCGTGCAGCACGTGTTTGAACTCGTTTTGCGCCTGAAGCAAATCACAAACTACGACCCGCTCACCGGCGAGAGCGTGAAGTTCGAACGGCTCGCGGCGGACATGGAAGAGATCGCGGCCTGCGGCGGCAAAGCGATTCTCTTCAGTCAATGGACCAAGACCATCGACTGGCTCGTCGAACGCCTGCCTCGTGAATGCGGCAGCTTGGTCTATCACGGCGGAGTCCCTCACAAACAACGCGAGCCGATCCTCAAGCAATTCAAAGAAGATCCGAAGTCGCATCTGCTACTGATGAGCTATGGCACCGGAGCGGTCGGTCTCAACCTGCAATTCGCCGGTTACGTTTTTCTTTACGACCGGTGGTGGAACCCCGCGATCGAAGACCAAGCGATCAACCGCGCTCACCGCATCGGAGTGAAGTCGCAAGTGATCGTCACGAAGTTCATTTGCAAAGACACGATCGAAGAGCGGATCGACAAAGTGCTCAACGAGAAGCGCGACCTGTTCCGAGCGATCCTCGGTGACGGCAACAACACGAATACT
>CAIJTL010000483.1 GCA_903823545.1 uncultured Planctomycetaceae bacterium | reverse complement strand
GATCTCCAGTTGGCTCGCCAAACGGCGATCGCCACGGTGCAACGCCTCGAAATACTGATGAGCCAGCGGCGACAGAGGCGCACCCTCGTGCAAAAACGTCGGCAAGTCCTCCGGCATCGACGGGATCGCCTGCACGGCGGCCGTGACGAATTGAGCCGCCAGTGTGCCCGGTTCCCCAGGCAACTGCTCGCGCAGCAACTCCGCCAGACACTCCAGATGAAATGCCAGATCGGAAGCCAGCACTTTGCGCTGGCTCAGGACCACCCTCACCCACGCGATGTAGTCGAGGAACAATCTCTGATTGTTTAACGCCAGCGCCTGCGCCAAGAACGACAAATGGTAGCCGGCATCCTGGAGCGACTTCTCGCGGCCGATCTTTCCATAGCGTTGTTCCAGCTCTGGATGGCGTGCGAACTCGCGAGCCACAAAGGCCGCGGCAATCTCGGCCCGCTGTTCGAGAATGGCTTCACTCGTCTGCACATGGATCGGTGTCGTGGTCATGTTAAGGAACCATTTCAAAACGTGTTTGAGAAGTCGGAGTGTGAGCCGCAAGGCGCTAGCCGCGGGTTAGGTATTCGCTCAGAACCGGCGGCTAGCGCTGTATCACGTCTTGATTTTCGGGCTAAGTAGATCAGCCGGAACGCGCTAGCGTCCGGTTTTAACCGTGGGCTAGCGCCCTGCGGCTGATGGCCTCAATTAGAAATGTGAGTTGTAACACCGCACTAGGAACTCACATGTTCGAAGTGGCTGATGCTGGTCGCGCCCGTCAGCAGTTTGATGCCTTTGGGCATTCTTTTGTGCGATTCGTGGTACTGATGGCTGTGATGCCAGGTCTGAAAACTGCGCTCGTCCGTCGAGAACGTGAGCAGCCAGATTTTCTCCGGGCGATCGAGCGGACTGATGACCTTCATCCGACGGTAGCCCAGTGCATCGTCCACCAGATGCGGCCGAGCACAGAACGCGGCCTTCACTTCGGCGCTCATGCCATTCGCGATGACAAAGCGGCTGAGCACCACAAAGCCAGATGCCGTGTTTGGCGCAACGTCCGAGGGAATGGCGATCCGCATCTCAGGTTCTGCAAGGGCAGTCAAGTTTGGCTCCTGTTTCAAACGTAGGGTGGTGTGCTCGATTTCGTCTTCGCTCCGGTCACTTCCGCCGGCGGATCAACTCTGTCTGTCATGGCCGCCGAGAACAGATCGACGGCGTCGATTTCCTGAATGTCGCACTGCAATCGCTGGTCAACGCGCCGCAACTTTGCCGGAGTGTGCTCCTGATCCACAAAAGCCCAAGTCAGGCCCCGATGATCTCGCAGGTCCGACGCGAATTGTTGGACGGGGCGAAGATACTCGTTGCCCAATTTTTCCTTCTCCGAGAACGCGATGCGGTCGCTGAATTCGCTGACCAGAAAAAACGTGACCAGCCCCAACGGCAGGGCGAACAGCAAGCCGATCAACCCGAACTTGCGCGGATACGTCAAACGGTTCAGGAGCGTCACCGCGGGCGAAAATAATGAATTCATGTCGATGGTTCTTCGCGGAAGTTAGTGGCTGATTGCGACTTTGCCCGAAGCATTCTCGTAGGCCGTCAGACGCATCCAACCGAACCCGACTGTCCCGATCCAAACCAATAACAGCTCCACTGCGAGCACGCGTTGCAGCATGCGATTCGTCGTTGGTCGCGACCGGGAAGCAGAGATGAGTTTTACGGCACCGACTTTCAACCTTCTCGCGAACTCCAACCAAGTCGTCATTGCCGGAATCCTTGTTGAACTTTGCACAACCGAAGCTTTGTGGATGACTAGCCTGGATTATTCATGGCCCGGATGTAACCCGAAGCGTAAGTTTTGAAGTTGCGCTATTGCTTCGGAACCCGGAGGGTTCGCAGCCATTAGCCGGTGGTCGCCGAAGGCGCACCACCGGAAAACCGGCCAAAACGAGTCTGCATCCCGGAGGGATGCCAGCCAACCTGCCGCTGGCATCCCTCCGGGATGCGATTTCAACAATTCCGTGTTTCCGGTGGTATCGCTTCGCTCAACCACCGGCTAATCGCTGTGAACCCTCCGGGTTGAACCGCAAATGCGCAACTTCAAAAAGCGTAAGCGAGGGCAT
>CAIJTL010000482.1 GCA_903823545.1 uncultured Planctomycetaceae bacterium | reverse complement strand
TCTACAACATGGGCGTGTTTCACTACGAAGGGTTCTACATCGGCCTGCCGTCGATCTATCACCACACTGGCAAGGTCCCGCCGGGCTGGCCGGGATTCGAGAAACTGCGGCTGTCGCCCGCCATGAAGGACGCGGTGGGCAAATACGGCGACTACACCGGCTTCTATAACATTCAACTCGTGACCAGCCGCGATCTGATCCATTGGCAACGCGTGGCCGAGCGACAGCCGTTCCTCGAAGCCTCGCCACTCGGTGCTGGAGCCTACGATATCCAGACAATCATCGGGCCGTCCGCGCCTGTCGTCCGCGACGACGAGTTGTGGTTTTATTACACCGGCATCAAGCACTACGCCTTCGTGACATCCGGCAACGAACCTGGCTACGACGACTACTATCCCGACAAAGGTGCAATCTGTCTCGCCGTGCTGCGACGAGACGGTTTCGTCTCGCTCGATGCAGGCGACGAACCAGGCACGCTGCTGACCAAACCCTTTGTGCTCGCGGGGACAACTCTGCACGTCAACGTGGATGCCACGGCTGGCGAACTTGGTGTCACAGTGCTCGACGGAGACGGCCAGACAGTAGCCGTTGCCGAACCCGTCACAGGGAACCAGCCGCGCGCGGAGTTCCGCTGGAAGTCGGGCGATCTGGACAGCGTCAAAGGCAAGACCGTGAGCTTGCGGTTGTCGCTGCATAACGCCCAGCTGTATTCGTTCTGGTCAGAATAATGAGGTTTCCCTCCTGTCTTCGGTTCAGCAGCAGAAAAAGCAGAGCAGACATGTTCATCAACAGACTGAGCCTGGCACTTGTTTTCATTGTCGTGGCAACATCCAGAGCGGAGGAGCCGGTCGATATGGGAACGCGTCTGGAGCCGTTGGTTGACGACTATCTCATCGCCACCTTGCACAATGTGAAACAAACTCTTCACGAACCAATCCGCCGTGAGGTGGCGATCGTCAACGACAGTCCCTGGGAAGGAAATCTCAGGTCCCCGGCTTTGTGTTTTGGAACGGGAACCTATCGGCTATGATTCACGTAAAAATCAAGGTGTAACGAACCACTTCCGGAGTTGTTTTAACTCGCAGCCGCGGCATCAGACTCGGTCTTGTCGCACACGATCTCATGAAAAACGCAGTTGACTCAATAACTTCTAACCCGCCACCGCTTCCTCCCGGAGAAAACATGAACACAACCTGCCTCAACCGCTTCGAACTTTCGCGTTGCTTTGACTTCCGTCTCGGTATTGCGGTTCTGACGATATTCTCCCTCGGCGTCGAGGCTCGCGCGCAGGATTCTAAGAAGCCACAGAAGCCGGAGTTTCAGTATCAGTTGGGCGATATCCGCGTGAGTATCCCGTCGGCGGACGAGCCGCGAGTGAAAGCGTTTGGCTCGGAATCGCTAAAGGCGGCGGCGAAGTACCTGGAAGTGGGCGCGTTGAGCTGGGTGCGCGAGCGATCCTGCGTGAATTGCCATACCACAGGACCCTACATGACTGAATACACCGCGTGGTCGCGGCAGTTCGGTCAGCCGAACGAAGAGGTGCACACGAACTTCGTCAACGCCGTGCCAAAGGAAGTCAAGGAGGTCAAGGAGGCCGATAACAAGGGACACAAGCACTATCCCGGCGCGTTCTCCAGCGTATGGTGCAGCGTCGGGTTGGCCGAGTGGGATCGGCACATCAACGGCAAACTCTCCGAGGCCACGGAACGCTCACTGCGCGACATGTTCGAACACCAATCCGAAGATGGGGCTTTCGTCAGCCACGGCGAAGTCGAAATTCCGCATATCACCACGGACTTCGAACTCTCGCTGCAAGCCGCTCGCGCCATCACCGCTGCACCGGAGTGGCTCGCGGGGCTAAAGGACGAAGCGCTGCTCGCTCGCGTAGAGAAACTGAAACAGTGGCTCCGCACCGCGCCGCCGAAGAATGATTTCGACCGCGTCCTGAAACTGCAACTGGCCCATTACATGCCGGACCTGGTCCCGCAATCCGATCGCGACGCCGCGTTGACTCTGCTGACCTCGAAACAGCACGCCGATGGCGGTTGGAGCACGCGCGACATGTCGCCGGTCAATGACTGGCATTTCGAAATGAGTGCCACCGTGCTCAACCTCATCAAGAACCTGCCCGATGCCGACAAACCGGAGAGCGACGCATACATGACTGCGCTGGCCATCGTATTAATGCGACAGAACAACGTCCCCGTGTCCGACCCTCGCATCCAACAGGGCCTGACGTGGTTGAAGCGAGAACAGCGCGAGAGCGGACGCTGGTGGATGCACTCGCTTTACCGCGGCAACTACCACTACATCACGTATATCGCCACCGTGGAAGCAATGAAAGCCCTCGATCTGTGTGGGGAACTGGACGCGATTTCATTGGAGAAGAAATAAAGAGTTTCGGTCACTCGTGATT
>CAIJTL010000481.1 GCA_903823545.1 uncultured Planctomycetaceae bacterium | reverse complement strand
CTCCAGAATCGTCGGGCCGATCTGAGATGCGGTCTTGGCTTCAATCTCGACAGTTTCGTCGAGTTCGTTGAGGCGTTTCCAAAGTTCGCCGAATTCAAGTGTCATGCCACACCCTCTTCCTGCTCGATGAGGGCGACGATTTCGCGCAGGTCGCCGACGATCGCTTCTAGTTCCGTGATCGCTTCGGTGGCGAGGTCTTGCGGGTCGGGGAGGTCGTCCGCTCGATTCCAGCGACTCGTCCTTCAGCCAGGTGATGTCGAGCTTGTACGACCGCTCGGCAATCTCGGTCGCGTGGAAGCGACGGAAGCGGCCGGTCTCGCCCAGGTCTTTGCGCTTCGGCTTGCTCTGGCCGTTCGGGTCGGAGCCGTAGCACTGCTCGAACTCGGCGAAGTGCTGCGGGCTGAGCGGTCGGTCCTTCTTCGTGATGCCAGGGACGTTGCTCCGCGCGTCGAAGATCCAGACATCCTCAGTCGGACAGCCTTTCTGGAAGAAGATCACGTTCGCCTTCACTCCCTGGCTGTAAGGAGTGAACGTGCCGCGCGGCAGTCTCAAGACCGTGTGCAGGTTGCAGTCCTGCATCAGGATCTCGAAGACCTCGCCCGCTTGGCCCTCGAACAGACAGTTGTCCGGCAACACCATCGCGGCTCGCCCGCCCGGCTTCAGCGTGTTGACGACGTGTTGCACGAAGTTGAGTTGCTTGTTGC
The DNA here is from genome assembly GCA_903823545.1 of uncultured Planctomycetaceae bacterium. Taxonomy (GTDB): domain Bacteria; phylum Planctomycetota; class Planctomycetia; order Planctomycetales; family Planctomycetaceae; genus SXKJ01. Next base: position 3,297 of record CAIJTL010000481.1, on the reverse strand, counting down.
TGGTCTCGATCAATCAGTCGCATAGCACGAAATCCAACAACGGTTTCATAGCTTTCCAAGAGTCCGCGAAGAGGTCTAACGCGGCTGGTAATTTCACGGTCTCACATGTGTAGCTGAATTGCATTTCAATTCCGAATTGGATGTTGGACCGCTTGTTGACCAACAGGTGATATAGAGCTTCCGCCCATTCAGGCTGGTATTTCACGTTCGATGCGCCTGACGCTAGGCTGGTCCGCAAGTCGAGTTCAATCCGGCCATCGACGGATGGCGACGATTTCTGTGTGCGATAATGTCGCTGTGTCGCGTACATGATCGACTTGGATGCATTGGAGCGGCCTATGACGGGTCTCAGGCGTCCCTCGATATTGCGAATCAGTTCGAGGAAGCCATCGAACTGATTCGCCTTCAGTCGAGTCCTAAAGCCACCGGACACACCATTGGGAACCGTAATTGCGGCAATCGCGTAGGTGTCGCGAATCGCCATCGTCAAATGGGGAAACCTGATGAAGTCTTTGCCTCGTGCTTCGCGTAATGGTAGAAAATCCCAGACGCCCGCGCCGTCGGTGATGGCTGGCCGGCGTTGACCTTGTGGATCGACTCCGAGCTCGCGATGCAAATCATCCCTCGCTTGCAGTGCGTCTCCAAGCAGTCGAATCAGTCGTTTTGCTTCTCGGTAGGTGTAGGGGCTGTTCGAGTCAAAACGCAGGCCATTAAACATGGTAATTGTCCCTCGCACTTCGTACTCCTTGGCTATCGCCTTGGCCTCAAAAGTTTCCATGTAATCAGCAAAAATTCGAGCCCATGTTGAGCCTTGGCGATCAAACCAAGCGTACAAGTCTCGCCATTGCCTGAGCACCGTACCGAGCGGCACGCTTGCCTTCGGAACTTCAACAGTCACGGCCACCAGCTTTGGCGAGTTGAACCCGGCTCGCTTAGCGGTGGTGGCGTGTCGTTGGAGTTGCTGGCCGGTCAGCGTCGCCTGCACCTTCATTTCAAAGAGGACCGCCCAGGCATCTTCGGCCCCGTCCGTATCGGTGTAGAAACAAAGATCGGGCAAGCCAGACTCTTCGTCATCGAAGTCGCGAGTCTTCACGCCGGGAATCTGCTGCTCGACGATCTTGATGTCCTTGAGCGGAGGAATGTCGTCAATTCCCAGCCAAGTAAGGAATGGGCGGATCAGACTGCGGTCTTGTACCAGCGTGCAATACAAGGCATGAGTCAGTTTGTTTTCTGGTTGATCGTATTGATCGAAGATGTTTCGCATCGCGCAAACCTTTTCTTCCGCTTCGTTCTCGTTTGAAGTTGGCGAAGTTATCGCCTTGATTACGAGTCAATCGAATCCGTCCGAACAGGCTGATCTCCGTGCGTTGGATCGTGTGGACGACGACGTGTTTCGGCTGCGGTGCGAGCAGATACTCGCGCGGCAGGACTTTCGAGTCGAAGGTGTCTTCATCGCCGAAATCTTCCTTCTGAAACTTGTTGCAGTAGACCTCGTAGAGCTTGTCGAACTTCTGATTCGGCTCCGGCTCAAAGACCGAGAAGGCTCGCACGGCTTGGGCGGCCAAGGATCGACGATCGACGAGAAACAGAATCCGCTTCGCCACCTGCGACTTCAGCAGTCGATAAGCCTGATTGACCAGCGTGAAGGTCTTGCCCGTCCCCGTGGCCATCGCGATCAGCATTTGCCGCTTCTGATCGGAAATGGCCGTCTCGGTCGCTGCGTTAGCATGTCGCTGGTAGTCGCGGAGCTTCGTGTGGTCGTTTCCCGTGTTGGCCAATGACTCGTGCGCTTGTTCAAAATTCCGACCAATGAGTTCACGCAACGCGCTGGGCGTGTGAAATTCGGCAATCCTTCGCGACGTCGCTTGTGGATGCCGAATGTCGTGAAACCAAATCACCTCGCCATTGGTGGCGTAAAGAAATGGCGTTCGAAAACCATGGGAATTGAACGAGGTGTCAGTGACTCCTCGCGAATAACGCTCGGCTTGAACGAGCACCCCCTGCGGACCGAGCGTGAGTTTCTTGGCTTCGACAATTCCAAACAATTGGCCATCGACGAACAATGCGTAATCTGCCGGGCCATTGTCCGTCGGAAATTCCGTGACCGCATGCTTGGTGAGAAACGATGTCGATTGCTCAGACGAATACGGAACGATCACCCATCCGACTGATTCGAGCGGTGGATCAATCCGCTTCTTCCGCGTCTGCCATTCAGATTCGTGGCGACCGCCAAAACTCATAGATCGGCCCGATCGATCTTGTCTTCGGAGGGTTCATCCACTGATGGGCCGAGAGTCTAACGAAGGGCTCGCATTGGTTCACCTAACCAAGTTGGGGCTCGCCAAAATGGGTGGAAGATCCAAAACGAAACAATGCCGTGTGCCCGCTCACTTTGGCTTGTTTTTATTCTTGATCGTTTTGTTCTGATTGTCATTCGCTTTGTCGGCCGCTTCGGCTTGTTTGACTTGCTGCTGTTCGGGATTCAGTTTGGCAGCGTCGGCGGAAGCTCGATCGCGAATGCGTTTCATTTTTTCGCCGACAGCTTCGGTGGCATCTGCCGCTGATCGCATCGCCTCACGAGCGGATTTGATTTCTGAATCGTTATCGATCATCCCTCGAATCTGGCTGCGGAGTTCGGTCACGTAAGCTTGTGCGTCTGCGAGTTTTGCTCGCGCGGATCGAGCTGCGGGATTTGCTTCCAACGCTGTTCGTTCGAGTTCGCTGGTGGCGAGTTTGTCTTTGCTCGCTCGAGCGATCACCGCTCGTTTGGCATCGGCAGACAGGTTTTTGTCGTCTTGAGCGGCCTTCAATCGAGCCTCTGCATCGGCCACCTTTTTGACGATGGCTTGGTACTCAGGTTTCTCCTTGAGAGATTTAAGCACGGGAGCGGCCGCTGCATCATAGGACTTCTTGGCCGCCTCTTGTGCTGCCAGCGCCTTGTCGATGCCGGAAGCGTTTTCGTGCTTGGCCTCGACCCGTTTTCTGACTTCGTCCAATCGCTTGCGTGCGGCGGTTTCTTTTCGCTCCGCTTCGTCAACTGCTTTTTGAGCCGCTTGCAGTTCCTTCTGATCGTCCTTCAGCTTTTCTTGCGCCTGTTTGACGTCTTCTTTTTCGTTCTTGATCTTTTGGTCGTCACGCTTTTCTTGAGCCGCTTTGGCTTTGTCGTTCTTGTTGTCTGCTCGCACGGCCAATGGCGTCAGTGCCAAGACGACAGCTAAGGTGATGCTTGAAGTGCAATGCCGCCAGCGAAGCATGGGATATCTCCAATCGCCGAACTCTTAAAATCGGGACGCAGTG
>CAIJTL010000480.1 GCA_903823545.1 uncultured Planctomycetaceae bacterium | reverse complement strand
CAGCGCGCTGTCCGTTTCATTTCTGAACGACAAACTTGAGCGGCGGATACTAGCGGAGTCCGTCTGACTTTGAAAACTCACGGCTCGGAAAATCTCCACGAGTATCCGCACGGGCAGATTACTGGCAAACGTCGTACATCACACGCCACGAAAGCCAGAACAATCACAGGCCAATGAGCCGGAATAACTCATCAGTCCTTCGACCACATCGCTCAAACAGTGACGCGGTCGATGAGCAACGATTTGGTTCCGCGCTCGGTTTAACTCGGGCTAAAACCGATCTAGCAGATCAATCCAGCGAGCGGTCGATTCGATGGCCTCTGCGGTTGGGTAGCGGTGATCCTGCTCTTGTTCGCTCGTGAAGCTGATCGGGAATTTCAGTTTTTTGAGACCCGCGACATGCTGTTCGATCAAAGGATGAATCGGATCTTTGCCGCCACAGATCAGGTGAAACTGCAGGCGGTATTCCGGCAGGTTTTCTGGAGGAGGCTCCGTCAGCGGGGACGCGGCCAAGACGAGTCCGCGGAAGAGATCTCGATGTTTGAATGCCAAGTGTGTGGCAAACGGACCGCTCTTTGAAAAGCCATGTAACACGATGCGACCTGAGTCAATCGAATACTTCTTTTGAAAGTTCGCGACGGTCTCTCGAACGAATTCGGCTTCATTCGGTTGCCAGCCGGTTGCTAAGTCGGCTGACTTCGGACCAAGCAAGATGATGCCGCGTTGTTCGCAGGAAGACTTCCAGAGTTCGTAAACCGTCGCCTCCAATGTATCTCCCGGTGGATGCAACCAGACGGCGAGCGCGTATCCGAAGGCTGGGTTGTAGCCGTCGGGTACGAACGCCCAATACGAATTCTTGCTCTCCTCAATCTGCTCCGTGAATCGGCCGATTCGCAATCGTTCTTTCTCTTCCACCGGTTTCCCGTCTTGTTTCGATTCAGTTGCTTTCTCAGCAACGTCTTTAGCTTTCGCTTTTTCCTCCGGCGGCAACGAATCGATGACGGAGCTTGGTAGCTCGGCAGGGATCTCGTTGATGACCGTGTCGAGAGTTACTTCGTGCGTTTGTTCCTTTCCATCGTGCTGGATGACGAGCGTTGCCTTCTCCGTCGGTCGAACGCGGCTCACAAGATCCGTCAATTGAGTCGCCGAGGTCACTGCTTGATCTCGAAACTTGACGATGCGATCGCGCGTCTTGAGTCCGATCTTCGCTGCGGGGCTGTCTGGATAAACCCAACGCACACCCACTCCAGTCTCTCGCTTCTTGTCTCCGATCAGCGGCTCTTTGATCGCCTCACGTACCGGAAGTACTCCGAGAAAGCCCGCTTCAAACGGTTTCAGCTCGCCAACCAATGTGATGTCAGATTTGAGAACTTGATCGCCACGCTTTACAGAAATTGCCAGCTTGTCTCCTTCGATCTTGCTTCCCAGCACTTGCCGCACTTGAGCTGATCGAGAAACTTTGTGGCCATCCACTTCGGCAATCACGTCACCATCTTTGATTCCCGCATGATAGATCGGTGAGTCATAACGAACTCGATCGATCTTCGGTTCCTGCTCGTACAAATCCTGAGAAGCGAAACTAAATCCCGCCAAGCCTTGCCGAATGTCCTTCCCTTCTTTCAAGCGATCGAGCGTTGCCAACACGTCTTCTAAAGGAATCGCGAAACCGATTCCCGAGTCGTACCATTCGACCCCAGCGACTGGAGAGTTGTCTGTCGGTGACAACGGCACGAGCACTCCCATGACTCGCCCTTCGACATCGACCAATGCTCCGCCGTAATTCACGGGCGAAATCTTCGCGTCGGTCTGAATCGCCTTACCCCACACGCGGTTCAACGCACTCACTATTCCTACAGAAACATTCGGCGCGTTGGCATCCAACGCACGCCCCACGGCAATTGCCCACTGCCCCACCTTGATCGCGCTCTTCGGAGCCGCTTGAGCCGGGACAAGGCCACTCCCCTCAATCTTCAACAGCGTCAACATTCGCGACGTGTCGCTCGCCACGACCTTCGCTGCGAGTCGTCGCCCATCCGTCAGCGACACAATGATTGATGCCGGCTTCGAAATAAAATTGAACGAACTCGAAATCACATACCCATCAGCCGACAGTACAAGCCCGGT
>CAIJTL010000479.1 GCA_903823545.1 uncultured Planctomycetaceae bacterium | reverse complement strand
TATTAAGCCCAGCAGCAATGCAATCAAAAGTCTTTGAGACCACATGGGACAACTCCCTCCGTCACTCGCATGACAAGCGAATTATTTGCCTGCGAACGCAGTCTTTGAGCAACCGCTATTTTTCACACTCATCGTCAATTCATTGAATGAGCTATTACGGAAGAATCGTCAATAAGAAGATTTCGGGGTGGCCCCTACTGGTATCGCCGTCTCGCGCACGCGGAATGTGATGAAGCTGTCGATCGCCTTCTGAAGCCACCTGTCGGTCGGTCTGTTTCGATCGATCTGAGCCTGCCGCGCGGCAGACTGCGGGAGGTCAAAAACCGGTTCTCTGCCAAGTTGACAGGACTTTTCGCTGCTGCCGCGAGTGCCAGTAATTTCAGAAACCTCTGAAATCATCGCCTCTTACGACGACATGCAGTTGAAGGCACGGCGATTGCTTCCCCGCCGCGACACTTGTAACGAATTGTCGCCTGCCGAGTGGCTGAGGACGTGGTGGTTCTTGGGTCACACACTCGTCAGGCTTGTCCGGCCAGGAACGCCCGAGTCTTTCGATCGAGGGAGAAGCTGTGGCAAAGATGTTGGTTTTTGATGATGAAGCTCGTAAGAGTCTTCTGGATGGTGCTTCCAAGTTGTCTCGTGCTGTTGCCAGCACGTTGGGCCCTCGCGGTCGTAACGCGGTGCTCGACAAGGGGTGGGGAGCTCCGAAGGTCACGAAGGACGGTGTTACCGTCGCTGAGGACATCGAGCTCGAATGCCCGTTCGAGAACATGGGCGCTCAGTTGATCAAAGAAGTTGCCTCGAAGACCAACGCCGTTGCTGGCGATGGGACGACGACCGCAACCGTGCTCGCCGAAGCGATCTATCGTGAAGGCATTAAGTTCATCGCGTCGGGCGCTGATCCGATGTCGTTGGGCCGCGGCGTGAATGCCGCCGTTGAGGCGGTGGTTGAGCAGCTCAAGAAGCTCGCTAAGCCGATCAACGAAAAGAACAAAAAAGAACTCGAAACTGTCGCGTCAATCGCTGGTAACAACGATATGGCGATCGGCTCCAAGTTGGCAGAAGCCTTCTTGAAGGTCGGTAAAGATGGCGTGATCACGATTGAAGAAGGTCGCCAAGTGGAGACCGAGATCGATCTCGTTGAGGGAATGCAGTTCGAGCGAGGTTATCTCTCGCCGCACTTCGTGACCGACGAAGATGCTCAAGAAGTCGTGCTCGAAAACTGCCGCATTCTGATCTACGAAGAGAAGATCACTGCTGCTCGCGACTTAGTGCCGCTGCTGGAGAAGACCTCCAAGGCTGGCGTGCCGTTGTTGATTATCGCTGAAGACCTTGAAGGTGAAGCGCTGGCGACGTTGGTCGTTAATAAGATGCGCGGCATTCTCAAGGTTGCTGCGGTTAAGGCTCCCGGTTACGGCGATCGTCGTAAGGCGATGCTCGAAGACCTCGCGGTGCTGACTGGCGGCAAGGCGATCTTCAAGGACCTGGGGATTAAGCTCGAAGCTGTCGAGTTGTCTGATCTCGGT
>CAIJTL010000478.1 GCA_903823545.1 uncultured Planctomycetaceae bacterium | reverse complement strand
TCCCATTCCCCCTCCCATCATAGGGCTACCCATCATGCCGCCAAACGCGTCAGCCCCGCCGGAACCGGAGGCTCCACCACCCATGCCACCTGCACCACCACCACCGGCACCGGGGTCTTTCTGAGTCGTCCCACCGAAAAGCGTAATCTTTCCCAAATGCTTGATGTGGGAATCGGTCATCGATTGAGCGTTAGCATTGATTCGTGAGACAGCACTGAGTAATTCTGTTTGCAGCCAGATGTCTTCTTGGCAGGGCCAAATTTCATCGAAGGTGGGAGGCAGATCGACCCACTTTGCATAATTGGCTTGCTGCAAGCTCGCCATAGCAAAGACCATTTTACGACGTTTGTCCGAGTCGCGTTGATTCACACCATCGTCGAGCGGATCAACAATTTCCCACAACTGCCGCAATTCATCAGGATAAGCATCCTGATACTTGTCGGCGGCTTTTGATCCACCTTGTTCGGGCGGCACCGGCTTAAAATACTCCGCCTTGGCCATGATGGGGGCAACATCTTTGGGCCAACGCATCTTTGCAAACTGCACGTCCCAAAGAGCTTTATTGGCCGCGCGGTTCTGAAGCTCTAGCCGCTCATTCTCTGCCTTGCCACCATCGATCCATAGCTGGTTAGCGGCATCGTTCCCGGCGGGAATGCCGTCAAAGGTTGTCTTCAGTTTGCCGGTTCGAGTTTCGATCTCGGTGGCTAAGCCTCCTTTGGTCATGAAATAGCCGACCATGGGAAGGATCAACACGATCCCAAAGAAGATCCAAAACTTCTGAGCCAAAATGGGCTTCAACTTATCCATGACAACCTCGAACTATCTATCACAGAGGGAGTGCGGATGATCGACACGAAAAACAAAACGCTATCTCAAGTCACTTCGATGGAGCCGGAGCAACGGTCGCACCAGTCGCGGGGGTAGCCGCACCAGTAGTCGGCGCGACACCAGCATCGGTTGCCGCACCGGCTGGATTCGAGGGGTTGGCAGGATCGATAGTTCCCACCGGTTTCAAAGGATCTTCTGCCAGCCGCTTATCGTTAGGTGTCGGAACCCAGCAGAACTGAATGGTGAAGTCCAAACGTGAGATGATCCTTTTGTCGGATTGTTCTCCATCCTTCTTAGCATCGGTTCCCTTCACACCAGGCATCGGCCCCCCGATACCCATGGGTGATCGAACCGCTCCACCGAAACCACCTGGGGCACCTTTGGTTGCTCCCGCAACCGTTTTCTTGCCACGCGGGTAATACTCAATATTCCCCTGCTTCTTGTAAGTCGTCACACAAGCGTGAGACAAACCGATCTTACGAATAGGAACCGGCTGCGGCGTTCCCGGCTGGGCGAACTCAAACCGATTGATGTTTTGCAAGAACGTAGACTGCACGAAACCCATCGCTTGCGTGTTATCGTCCGGACCATTGCGGTAGTGCTCGGCCACCAGCGTGAAGACATAACCGGCCCCCTTCGGACCATTTTCACGATCAGGCTTAATCATCGAATTAAAGACCGCTTCTTTCGTTTTCGTCTCATCAAACCACTTCGACACATCGGCGTACTTTTTTGCTGTGATGCTTTTGATGTTGATGCGATTCTTCTGAGTGATGTCTTCGGTGTCTTGTTGGTCGCCGACGTCTCGCGGCAGGCATTCGCTGACCGCTCGATAAACCTCAAGCCACATCTCGCGTGTGTCCAGGTTCGTCACCAGCTTGACGCCATCCTCTTTGAGCTTTGTATTCTTGGTCTTTTCACCGTCGAAATCCCGCTTGAAGTTGGATTCAACGGCCTTGAGCGCGTCGACCTTTTTCTCGGCCTCGCCAAACCGCTTTTCGCTGACTGAACTGGCCACGTTGCTGTAACCAGCGGTCGAAAGCGAGAGACCAAAGAGCAACGTCGCGGCGGTCGCAACGGCCCACGGCTTTTTGCGGCGAATCTTGCGAGCGGTCGCAATCTCTGGCGGCAACAGAGTCGTGTGAATGCGAGAAAGCTTCAGGGCCTGCAATGCCAATCCATACGGCACGGCAAAGCTCAGGACGTTTTCTTGAAACAACGGAGCATTCAAAACCGTATCGCCGACCAACGCCTGCAACGAGTCGGCTCGCTCGACTTCGTATTGCAGGTTTTGCTGCAAGAACTTTTGCAGCCCAGCCAGCTTGAAGCCGTTACCCGCACCGACAATCTTCGTGATCTTGGAGTCGCGGTTCACGCTGGAGAAGTAACCGATCGACCGTTGAATTTCAGCGACGTAATCGTTGAAGACAGGCCGCAGCGCTTGAAAGACTGCTCGCGGGTCAGGTGCCTTCGTGGCGTTGCACTTGAGATGCTCGGCCTTTGCGAAGGTCAGCTTCATTTCTTTCGTGAGCGCTCGCGTGAAGTGATTGCCGCCGATCGGGACGTTTCGCACCCAAATCTTGTTGCCATTGGTGACGAGCAACGTCGTGTTATCCGTCCCCATATCGAGCACGATCATGTGGTCGGGTTCGCCATCAAGGATTTGTCCCGGCCGAATACCGATTTGATCGAAGCACAAGAAGTTGTGCAGCGCCAGCGGTGCCAACTGCACCAACTCCACTTCCATCTTGTTTGCGAGGAAGGGCTTCATCGCCGAATGAATCCCTTCCTTCTTCATGGCGAACAGACCGACCTCAGCGCCGAGCATGTAGCCGCTCTCTTCGATGCCTCCTCCAAGAGTCTGGTAGTCCCAGATCACATCTTCGAGCGCGAACGGAATCTGCTGTTTCGCTTCGTAGCGGACGATCTCGTCGACCTTACTCGATTCGACGGGAGGCAACTGAATGAACCGGGTCAACGCTGACTGGCCCGGAACGCTAATCGCAACCAAGTCCCCTTTGAGCTGATTACGAGAAAGGAAAGTGCTCAGCGCGGTCTGGATCAATTCGTCCGGAACAGCATCCGGTTGGCTGAGAATTTTTGCATGTGGGATGTAGTCGAAGGCAACCGCGATCACTTGATCGGCGGCTTCCGCGTACCGCAGGCGAATCGCCTTGAGCCCTGCTTGCCCGATATCAATGCCCCAAACGGCTTGAGAGTCCGCCATGCCAAGTCACCCTGTTTTGAAGAGCAATATCACGCGATGTGGAGTCAGCGTCCTGCCACAAAGTCTCAGAAATGAATTCGGCTTTCGCCGGGAAATGGTCCGCGAAAGAGAGTTTGTCACGTAATTGACGAGATGGAGCAAGCTATCAGAGCGTTTTCCAAACCGTCAACCAAGAACCTTACGCTGACTGATCTTCCGCGAATAGCCGTCAGACACCGAACCACGGAGTACGGTTCCCAAAAAATCTGAAAAGTTCGATTGGGCAAACTTCGAGACGCTAGTTCGGGCACGCGACTCTTTCGTGCAATGCCAGCCAGCCGCGTACGTCGAAAACTCCAGTTGCCGGGGCGGCGCATCAAATCTGCGACCTCCCGATTCTCGGGTCGACGCTCTCGCCACTCGGTCGGCACTGGATAACATGTCTGAAGAATCAATTACTCTTTGCCTCGCAATAACTCTGATTCGCGTCGTAACCACTCATGATCAATGATGTTGTCATCCTCATTCCCAGTCACAGCCTCGAAGATTTCCCGACTGATCTCGGTGAAAAGCCGGCCGAGGGATTACTCAATGCCTTCGCGGTCGCATGGCATCCTTGGCTACTGGCTCAAACGCGTTCCTTGCCAGGGCGACATCGAGCGGATTGCCCGCCGGAACCGATTGTCGGGCGTTTGATCATTGTGCCGACGACTTGCGAGGACAGTCTTCCCTATGACTGGATCTCTCAGCAACGCGAAACCGGATCGTTCGTCGTTTCTGGCTGCCATAAAAGGGACGAGATGCTGCAGGCAGCTCTCGACGCCACTCGAACGTGGACGCCACCGGTTAAACCATATTCCGGCCCAACGATACTTAGCGGAGAGAGCACGGAAACCGGCGAAACCACGGCGAGTGAAATTGGCGAAGCCCGAACAGTCACACCCGAATCGCTCGACCAAGAATTGGTTTCCGACTTCCTCGCGTTGGGCACCGCGCATTTAATGATCGAGTTGCTTTCGCGACAGATGCATTACTTCGGCGAGATCGACGAGATGCGACTGCGACGCGAAGCGGTTGCCGCCGCAGAGGCATTGATTGATGGCCGACTCGATGACGTGAGGGTACGCCTTGCTGCTTGTTTCGAGGCACTTCACGAAGCACGCGAGCGATTTTATCCCGTCGATTCATATCTGCTCGATTTGTGTTTGCTCGTTCCGAAAACGGCAGATGAAAACTTGCCCCGTCTGCTGACTGATTCAAAGCCGATCAGTTTTCTGATGACGGCCAGTGATGCCGAACAGCTCGCGACGGAAAAACCTGAAATCGCAAAATTGCTTCGAGAGGCGGTGCAACGTGAGACTGCGGAAGTGATCGGCGGCGAGTGGCGTGAGGTGCCATCGCCGGTGATGCCGCTTGAATCGGTGTTGCATGATTTGCGTCGTGGGCAGCTCGCGTGCAAGCGTCTTTTCAGCCGCGAGCCGACGACGTGGGGACGGCGGCGTTTCGGCCTGCATCCTCTCGCTCCGCAATTGATCACGAAATGCGGATACAACGCGGCGATGCATTTTCTATTGGACGACGGGATTTATCCCGACGCCGAGAACAGCAAGCTCCGTTGGGAAGGTTGCGATCACACAACAATTGACGCGATCTCACGTTTGCCGCTCGCGGCCGATGGAGCGACCAGTTACTTGCGACTGCCGCAACGATTGGCCGAAGCAATGCAACAAGACCAAGGGGCGGGCTTGATTCTGGCACGTTGGCCCGATGTCAAAAGTGTCTTCTTTCACGACCTGCTGCGGATCGGAAAGTATTCGCCGGTGCTCGGTCGCTTCGCCACGTTTCGCGAATTCTTCGAGCGAACCGATACCTCGATGCGCCACACGCAGCACTTGGCTGGAGAGTATCTTTCGCCGTTTCTGACCCGTTCAGTCGCGGGACGCGAACCCGATCCGATCGGGCGTTTTGTGGAACACTTTGATCGACGCCAACGATTTGATTCAGCGTTGTGGGTGCAAAACATTGCGGCAGCTCTTCGAGGTCGCAAGTTACACGACGTTGAAGAGCCCTCGATTGAATACCTTGTTGAAGATGCCGGCCCAGACGCAAGCAGCAAGTTAACAGCGGCTGATCAACACAGCGCCGAGCAAACCCCAGCTGACACTGCCGTTGATGAATTGCATTCCTCTGGAGAACAAGCACTCGCGCAGACTGTGATGCACGGTGCG
>CAIJTL010000477.1 GCA_903823545.1 uncultured Planctomycetaceae bacterium | reverse complement strand
GGCATTCATTGTCACAACGACTGCGATCTGGCTGTCGCAAATTCGCTGATCGCTGTCGACGCGGGAGCCATTCAAGTTCAAGGAACGATCAACGGCATCGGTGAACGCTGCGGAAACGTTGACTTGTGTAGCGTCGTTGCGAACCTGGCGCTCAAGAAAACTGGCTACGAAGTTTTGGCCGACGGTGGCATTAAGCATCTGGCTGAGCTTTCTCGCTACGTTTACGAGTTGGCCAACATGAACTACCGCAATGGGCAACCATTCGTTGGACTCAGTGCGTTCGCTCACAAAGGAGGCATGCACGTGCATGCCGTTAACCGGTTGGCAAAGAGCTACGAACACATCGAGCCAGAGACCGTCGGCAATGTGCGGCGCGTCCTCATCAGCGAACTGTCCGGAAAATCAAATATCGTTGCCAAGACAACCAAATATGCGATCGCGAACGACACAGCCGTGATGCAGAAGATCCTTGATCGTGTCCAAGACCTTGAAAACGAAGGCTATCAATTTGAAGCGGCCGAAGCGTCGTTTGATTTGCTCGTCCGCAAGTGTGTTGGCCAATACACGCCGAAGTTTGAGAAACTGCATTACCGAGTAAACGTCGAATCGGACGGTGGCCTACGCGACGATTCGGTCTCGGTCGTTTCAAAAGGAAGCGTCCCTCCAGCAACCGAGGCAACGATTAAGCTCCGTGTTGCTGGCCTCATTGAGCACGTCGTTGCCGAGGGTGACGGACCAGTAAACGCTCTCGATACTGCGTTGCGAAAGGCGCTCATCCCCGCGTATCCGACTCTGCAACAGATGAAATTAGTGGACTACAAAGTTCGCGTCATCAACTCGACCGAAGGAACAGCCGCTCGAGTTCGGGTTGTTATCGAAAGCCAGGACGACCACGAAATCTGGACGACTGTCGGCGTCAGCGAAAACATCATCGAAGCCAGTTGGCTCGCGCTGATCGACAGTGTTGAGTACAAGCTTTTCAAGGAAGAAGGCGTCTCCGGTACGTGAGCACATCACAATTTGCACGATTTTGGCATCGGAGGATGCCACGCATCTGCGTGAAGCATCTCGGCTTCGACTGTTCGCAGACCGCTTTCGTTTTTTGAAGTCGGTCGGCAAGATGCTTTTTCTGTCGTGATCGAACTCAAGCACATTATTTCAGATGAGAAACACTATGCGGAAAACGATGATTCAGGTGGCAACCTTCAATCTAACTCTCGCGTCACTGTTTGCTATTTCGTTGTTTGCTCACGCTGACGACAAGATGCAAAGCGAAGACGGATTTGTTTCGCTGTTTGATGGCAAGACGTTGAACGGTTGGAATGGAGCGAAGGACGCGTATGGCGTTGAAAACGGCAACATTGTCTGCGTGAAAGGGACTGCCGGAAATCTGCTCACGGACAAAGAGTATGCCGATTTCGTGATTCGGTTTGAATTCAAGCTGACAGACGGCGCCAACAATGGCTTAGGCATTCGGTGCCCGAACGTCGCGAAGGGAAACCTGCATCTTGAAGGGACCGAATTGCAAATCCTCGATAACACCGCCGAAAAATACAAAACGCTCAAGCCATATCAGTATCACGGCTCGGTCTATGGCATTCAGCCCGCGAAGAAAGAGTTCCTCAAGCCGCTCGGAGAATGGAACTCGCAAGAAGTCACCGCTCATGGCCGCAAGATCAAGATCGTGCTCAACGGTGAAACGATCGTCGATTGTGACGTCGACGAAGTCACAAAAGGGGGAACGATGGATGGTGCTGAGCACCCCGGACTCAAGCGAACCACCGGTCACATCGGATTCCTCGGTCACGGCGATCGAGTCGACTTTCGCAACATCCGCATCAAAGATCTGTCGGCGAAAAAATGATTCGTGACTCAATTAAGAAAGGTGGCTCAGCATCGCTCAGATGCTGAGCTACCTTTCTTGTTATCCCATCAGTTCTCGAATCGGCTCGGCACCTTCTACGCCGACCAGCTTTTGATCAAGGCCACCGTAGAAGTAAGTCAAGCGGTCGGGATCAAGTCCCATTTGGTGAAGCATCGTTGAATGCAGATGCTTGACGTGGAACGGTTTCTCAACCGCCGCGCTTCCCAATTCGTCGGTCGTACCAACAGAGACGCCACCCTTTACGCCACCACCTGCGGCCCACATCGTGAAACCGTAGGCGTTGTGGTCTCGCCCCGTTCCCTTTTCGTATTCGGCGGTCGGCTGCCGACCAAACTCGCCCCCCCAAACGATCAATGTCGAATCCAACAAGCCGCGAGCCTTGAGATCTGCGATCAATGCCGCAATCGGCTGATCAGTTTCGCCCGCGTGCAGATCGTGATTGTGTTTGAGATCGCCGTGAGCGTCCCAGTTGTCATCGTTGTGGGCTCCGCCCGAGTAAATCTGCACGAACCGGACACCTCGTTCGACAAGGCGTCGAGCCAACAAGCACTGTCGCGCCACGGTCCCACATCGCTTATCGTTTAGGCCATACATTTCCTGAATGTGCTGCGGTTCTTGAGCAAAGTCGACCGCTTCAGGGGCCGATGACTGCATCTTGAATGCAAGTTCGTAACTGGCGACCCGTGCCGCTAGCTTCGAGTCGTTTCCGAGTCTCGCTGAATGGTCGTCATTGAATTCGCGCAAGGTGTCGAGCAGTCGCCGTTGGCCTGATTCGGAGAACTCGGCTGGCCGTGCGAGATCGAGAATCGGTGTCCCTTGCGAACGGAAGATCGTCCCTTCGTACTGCGCTGGCATGTAGCCGCTATTCCAATTCTTGGCTCCACTGATCGGCCCGCCGCGTGGGTCAAGCATCACGACGAAGCCGGGCAGATTCTCGTTTTCGCTACCGAGCCCGTAGTTCACCCAGGAACCAATGCAAGGAGAGCCGCTCGTTACTTTGCCGGTATTCATCTGCAACATCGCAGAGCCATGAATCGGCGAATCGGCAGTCATCGAATGAATAAACGCGATGTCGTCGACATGCTTGGCCAAGTTTGGAAACAAGTCGCTGACCCACTGTCCGCACTGGCCGTATTGCTTGAACTTCCAGCGAGGCTCGACGATGCGTCCCTGATTTTTTTTGCCTCCTCGACCAAAAGTCTTCACGGCAATCGTCTGGTTATCTCGGCCAATCATTGATGGCTTGTAATCAAATGTGTCGATGTGGCTTGGCCCACCATACATGTAGAGGAAGATGACACTTTTCGCTTTCGCGTCTAGATGCGGTTTCTTTGGCGCGAGTGGGTTTGCAAACACAGGCTTGCGATCAGCCGCACTGGTCGATCCAGCAAAAAATTGCTGATCGAGCATCCCCGCCAATGCGACACCGGTAAACCCGGCACCGGATTGCCAAAGAAATTCACGTCGAGTTCGGCCACAAAAATTGACAGTCATCTCATTTTTCTCCAAAGGCATCTTCTTTGTGACTTCGTGCTTTTTTGGTGAAACCGTATTCCTAACCAACAAGGCACAATGACACGAAGAAATCAGTCGAGATATACAAACTCATTCAGATTGATCGCCAGCAGACAGAATCGCCGCAGAGCCTCATCAGCGGAGACCTTCTCTTGCTGAATGTTGTCATCGATAAATTTCACGCCGCGAGCGACCTCTTGATCGGTTGGCTGGCGTTGCAGAATTCTTGCGAGGCATGCTCTCACACAAGCCGCAGCTTCGGTCCCAAATTCACGTCGCAGACGTTGAGCGAAGATCGCCGCTTGCTCGTT
Organism: uncultured Planctomycetaceae bacterium; assembly: GCA_903823545.1. GTDB lineage: Bacteria > Planctomycetota > Planctomycetia > Planctomycetales > Planctomycetaceae > SXKJ01. The sequence continues at coordinate 2,067 of CAIJTL010000477.1, read as the reverse complement.
GGCGAACGTGCTGTTGATCAGCGCCAAAGCTTGAGATGGCTGTGTTGTTGTGAAACGAACAGGGCACGGCGAGTCCGGATCGGCGGCATCGAATGCAGCAAGCAGCGGTACTGATAGCGAGCGTTTGATGTGGATGTAGACACTGCGTGACGCGGCTTCTTCTGGAGAGGATTTTTCCCAACCGCGTCCTGGAACAGATTGTCCCGCAAGCACCTCGCGAGGAATCACCGGATAAATGCTTGGTCCTTCTGTCTTGTTGAGGTTTAAGTTACCGCACGCGGCGAGGATTGAATCTCGGACTTCCTCTGCCGACAGTCGACGCAAATCGAAGTGCGACAGCCAATCGTTCTCTGGATCGGAACTCTGCGCTTTGGCAACCACCGCTTGATCATTTGATAGCACGCTCGACATTCGAAATGCATTCGAGGTGACAATGAGCCGATGCAGCGACTTCAACTTCCAGCCGCTCTTCACGAATTCGCTGGCGAGCCAATCGAGTAGCTCTGGATGAGTTGGCGGCGTCCCCGCATATCCGAAGTTGCTCGAAGAACGAACGAGCCCGCGGCCAAAGTGAAATTGCCAAACGCGATTGACCATTACTCGCGCGGTTAGTGGATTCGATGGTGAGGCGATCCAATCTGCCAGTGCTCGCCGACGCCCCGAAGACTCCGAGCCATCTCTGCGCGGGGGAAACTCCGGAGGTTTGGAGTTTGATGCAAGCAGCACGGACGGAAATGCTGGTTCGACACGGTCGCCTTGAGCTTGCGGATTGCCTCGCAATAGGACAAAGGTTTCTCGCGGACGTCCTTCCTCTTTGACCGCGAGCGCTTGTTCGAGCGATTTCGGACGTTCTCGCTCAATTCGCTCTCGTTCTCGATGTAGTGCTTCGTACTTGTCGTGATCTTCAGCCGAGATCAACTTGCCTCGCTGCTTACGAAGAATCTCTCGGCGTTTGCCATCGAATTTGAAGTCATCAATTTCACCACCGGGCAATTTGTCTTTGATCGCCTCTTCAGCGGCCGCGATCTGCTTTCGCGCGGTTGCAAGCCTCGCTTCCCAGTCTGCGGTCGCTGCGGCCTGTCGCTTGCGTTCGGCATCGTCACCGATGAATCGCAGAATCTCGTTGTCGCCACCATAGGGCTTTACGCCATGAAAGAACGCCAGCAGCGAGTAATAGTCGCGTTGTGTGAAGGGATCGATTTTGTGGTCATGACAACGAGCACAGTTCGCAGTCAGCCCTAGAAAAGTTTGTGACGTGGTTGCAACGAGGTCATCAAGGCCGTCGTAAAACGCCAGCGGCCGGTCAGCAGGTTCGTCGTCCCACAAACCGAGTCGGTAGTAGCCTGTCGCGATGATTGAATCGGGAGTAACTTTATCCAGTTCGTCTCCAGCAAGTTGTTCGCGAATGAATTGGTCGTATGGCTTGTCGTTATTGAACGCTCGAATCACATAGTCGCGATAGCGCCAGACGAACGGTTTCGGGTTGTCTCGTTCAAAGCTGTTTGATTCCGCATACCGGACGAGATCAAGCCAGTGCCGCCCCCAGTGTTCTCCATAGCGTTTTGAATCGAGAAGACGATCAACCACTTTTTCGTAGGCATCTGGCGATTGATCACTGACGAACTCCGAAACCTCTTTCGGTGAAGGCGGCAAACCTGTCAGCGTGTAAGTCAGCCGTCGTAGCAATGTTTCCTTTGACGCCACTGGAGCTGGAACCACGCCGTTGGCTTCAAGCTTGGAGAGGACGAAAGCATCGATTGGTGTTCGCCGCCAGTTAGTGTTTCTAACTGGCGGAGGTTCGTAACGAACGACCGGACGGAACGCCCAAAAATTTCTGGCCTCGTCGTCGACGACGGGAACCCCGTGAGACTTCACGGCAGCAACAACCGCCTTTTCGGACCACGGCAATCCTCGCATGACCCACTTTGTCAGAGTGTCGATCTGCGCTTTCGGCAGCTTTCCTTTGGGTGGCATCATGATGCCGTCGTAGTTGATCGCTTGGATCAGCAAACTTTCGGTATGCTTTTGCAAATCGACAGCCGGCCCGCTCTCACCACCTTTCACGAT
>CAIJTL010000476.1 GCA_903823545.1 uncultured Planctomycetaceae bacterium | reverse complement strand
TTCACTCCCCGGGCAACGTTGGTTTGAGACTCTTGCTAATGATGGCCGAGCGACGGCGATCGAGCTTCCGAACGGCCAGTTCGCTTGGGTTCCCGCCGAGCGATTGCCAGCGGTGCGCGTCTTGTTTCCCAAATCGTCGGCCTGTCCGCCGATCGAAACACCCGATGGTGTTCGCACAAATTGGGAGAGTGCTGAAGCCCGCATCGCGTTGCTGCGAGGATGGCTGGAAGTCTGCGGACCAACGACCGCCGAAGAGCTGGCCGCTCAAACGACATTCGATCCAGAACTGGTCTTCGCCTCGTTGGAAGCACTTGAAGGAGAAGGGATCGTCCTGCGAGGAAGGTTCCGAACCCTGGAGTGCAGTGGCTCAACACCGCCCTTAGATCAACATGGATTTCGCGCTGACGAGACAATCGACGCAGATCGACACGACAAAGCTGATGCGAGTCACAATGGTCAATCGCCGCGATTGTCTGAGGGCGGCGTCGAGCCACCGCACTCCAGGATTGAATGGTGTCATCGACGTTTGCTTGCCCGCATTCATCGGCTCACGATCGAAGGCTTGAGACGACTCATTGAACCGGTCGACGTGGCGACGTTCTGGCGGTATCTCGCTCGTCGCCACGGGATTTTATTGAGCGATCGTCGAGCAGGATCGAACGGTGTCTTTGAAGTCGTGTCGATGTTGCAAGGACTCGACATCTCCGCGATTGCGTGGGAGCGAGACATTCTCCCGGCACGAGTCGCCGAATACCGGCCAGAGTGGCTAGACGAATTGTGCCTCGGCGGAGAGGTCGGTTGGGGACGGCTTTATCCACCGCGAATCGATCCCGAGAAAAGCAAACCGATGGCCAGCGTCACTCGCGCTGTGCCGGTGTCGTTGTTCTTACGCGGCGATCTGCCGTGGCTCGATTTCGTCGTGCAAACTGCCAGCATAAACGACGGTAACGAGGCTTCGCTCAGCTCAAGCGCCGCGGACATGGCCGCGTTGCTGCGGTCTCGTGGAGCAATGTTTCTGGCCGACCTCATGCGTGAAAGCCAATTACTCCCCACACACGTCGAAGACGGTTTAGGCGAATTGGTTTCACGCGGGCTGGTGACCGCTGATGGATTTGCGGGATTACGGCAGTTGCTCAGCGACGCCAGCCGCTCAACGTCAGCTCGCGGGATGAGTCGCCGAAGACCGGGACTCATTCGCCAACGCGGTGCAACCGGTTCAGCAGGTCGTTGGTCTTTGTGGCGAGAAATCGTAGACAGCGAGACCTCCCCGAGCGGCACCGCGCTAGCTGCCGGTCTTCCGGGAAGACTGGCTGAGGGCTCAGGTTTGGCGACACCACCGGCGGCTAGCGCCGTGCCGCTCAGCAAGGGTGCATTAGAAAAGACAGAAGTCACCGAGCAATGGGCATGGCAGTTACTGCGCCGGTGGGGAGTGGTCTTCAAAGACTTATTGGCTCGCGAATCCGGTGCCCCGTCGTGGTTTGATCTCTTGCAGGTCTACCGACGCCTCGAAGCACGTGGCGAAATTCGAGGTGGCCGATTTGTTGCTGGTGTCGCGGGTGAGCAGTTCTCGATGAGCGAATCAATTCGCCAACTCCGACTGCTTCGAGATGGTGGCGCATCCCAAGAGATGATTGTCATCTCAGCCGCAGATCCATTGAACCTCGTCGGTGTGATCGACGATCTCCCGCGCATTCCCAGCATCGCATCACACAAGCTGGTCTATCTCGACGGTCATTGCGTCGGAACGATGATCGCCGAACAAGCTTGGTTGTCGCCAACACTGCCAGAACCACAACAACTACTCGTTCAACAATTGCTCGAACGAGGCAAGGCGGGCGACGTCGCGGTCGCAACTGCGCCTCGATCAAATCCAACGCCCGATCGCAGCACACGCGGACCAAAACCAACCGCCGACCGCGTGACACCAAAGCTTCCTCGAGCAGGACTCGAAAGAGTTCGCCGAGTGCCGTGATGCTTTCGTATCGACAGAAGCATTTTTCAATAC
>CAIJTL010000475.1 GCA_903823545.1 uncultured Planctomycetaceae bacterium | reverse complement strand
GACAAGGATTACAGATTCAGCAAGTCAAACTGTGACACAAGAGAGAAGGACGCCGCATCTCTAAATTAATGTGGCGTCCTTTAGTTGAGTCGCAGCTCATCGCTATGCAAGTATGATGAGTGGCCAAGCAAAAGCAGACGGCTCGACAAAGCGTTCAGCCATGCAGTAACCCCTCAACAGCGAACTTACAGATACTCTGCTATTCTGGTGAGCACAGAGCCCTCGCGACCTAGAGCAAAGGCACAATTGTCGCTGTTTTGATGCCTAGATGGCACCGCCGCCTTGTTCGCCAGTACGAATACGGATGACTTCGTCGAGTGACGAAACGAAGATTTTTCCGTCACCAATTTGGCCGGTCCTAGCATGGCTTGTGATGGTCTCGACTGCCTTTTGCAGTTCGCCGTCATCGACGACAACCTCCAACTTCACTTTTGGCAGAAAATCAACCGTGTACTCCGCACCTCGATAGGTTTCTTTGTGACCCCGTTGGCGACCAAAGCCCCGGACTTCGCTGACCGTCATCCCCTGGATGCCCGCTTCAGTAAGGGCGTTTTTGACCTCTTCGAGTTTGTAATGGCGGATAATTGCTTCGATTTTTTTCATGAGCTGCTCCTAAATTATTTGACGTTCACCGAGCGATTCGCTGCGGCGTGTGATTGCGATGGAATGATTCTTGTGGATTCTGTGTTAAAGGGAAACATCACTCTTATGCGGAGACGGCCAGCGTCGCATCAAGTTTTTCTCCAGTCCGAACACGAACCACTTCAACCAAATCACTGACCATGATCTTGCCATCGCCGGTTTGTCCCGTCCGAGCGACTCGCTGGATGGTATCGATGACCGGTCGAAGCTGCTCGACCGGGACGATTACTTCTATGACAACCTTTGGCAAGAACTCCGCTGTTCCGTTAGCAGGATTGTCGGCTGACCGGCGATGAACATTCCCACGTACGTCCATCACCGTGATGCCAGAAATCCCCAACTGAACCAGCGCTGCCGCCACTTCCTCCAATCTGAAGTGACGGATTATGGCCTCGATTTTTTTCACGGCGTTTGATTCCTCGCCGAGGGTTTGAAGTGATTCAATTCGGACGTCAGAGACCGTGCGGTCCGCTCCTTCGTACGCCTTGATGCAACAAACTCGGCCGTTAGTAAAAGATATAGCCTTCCTCGCCATGTTGGCTGAGATCGAGCCCTTGAATTTCGTCATCTTGGCTGGCTCGTAATCCAACCAGAGCGTCAACAACCTTGAGAATGATGAAGGTTCCGACCAGAGCCAGACCGAGTGCCGCACCGGCACCGATCAACTGATTAACGACTTGCTGAGAGTTGCCTTCCAGCAGACCTGATTTCAGAGCGTCACCCGAAACATGCTTCGTGGCGAAGACACCGGTCAGGATCGCTCCCACGAAACCACCGACGCCATGTACACCGAAAGCATCCAGCGAGTCGTCGTAACCAAACTTTGACTTGATCGACGTGCATGCGACGTAGCAGACGACGCCAGCAACAACACCAAGAATCATCGCTGAACCTGGAGTCACGAAGCCCGCGGCAGGAGTCACACAAACGAGTCCCGCAACAGCTCCTGAGCAAGCCCCAAGAATGCTCGGTTTGCCACGCTTAATCCATTCAATACCTGCCCAAGCCAATGTTCCCGTCGCCGCAGCCAAGTGTGTCGCAACGAACGCGTAGACCGCTTGAGGACTGGCTGCCAACGCGCTACCTGCATTGAAGCCAAACCATCCGACCCACAACATCGTGGCACCGATAAACGTGTAGGTAAGATTGTGTGGAGGCATCGGCTCTTGCCCAAATCCCAGTCGCTTGCCGAGCATGAGAGCACAGAGCAAAGCAGAAGCTCCCGACGTGAGATGCACTACCGTGCCACCCGCGAAATCCAAAGCAAGATACTTGCCTGAGAACAACCAGCCGTCAGCCGCCCAAACCCAGTGTGCCACAGGGCAATACACGAACGTGCCCCACAAAGCACAGAAAAGCACCATGGCGCTGAACTTCATACGTTCGGCAAACGCGCCGCAGATCAAACCAGGAGTGATGATGAAGAACATCATCTGGTAGACCATGAAGAGAAGGTCCGGAATACTGGTGGCGTGGGGCACTTCTTTCCCAAATTCAGGCAGCAGTCCGTTGAGCATCACGGCTCCGAACCCGCCGCAGAACCCGCCAGCAATCCCTTTGTCGAAGGCGATACTGTAGCCCCACAGCATCCAAATCGTGGACATCATTCCCATCAGGAAGATGCACTGCATCATGACGCCGAGGATATTTTTCTTGCGAACAAGGCCACCGTAGAACAGGGCCAACCCTGGTGCCGTCATCATTAGCACGAGTGCCGACGACACGAGCATCCAGGCAGTGTCGCCCGTGTCAAGTTTTGGGGGAGCAACCGGTGCCGCGACCGCTTCTGCTGCTGTTGTCGTTGCCTCCTCAGCGAACGAAAAGCTGCCGGTCACGAGCAGCAAAATGCTCGCGAAAATCAGCCGAGCGCTAATCAGAGTCTTCATTTGCGTCAAACCTCCGTAGGGTGAATGGCGGTTGCGTGGGCCGCCAAGTGAGCATTCTGCTCGATGTCACCGACTCGCCTCCTCGCCCCCTCGGCGAATGGAACTGGCATCGGCTCAGCGGTACTCTTCGCACGGCGTGTGCCAATCGAATTTCGTGTTCCAAAGGACTCACTCCGCGTGCAAATTGTCCCGAATAGCTTTTTCCATCTGACTGCCGATCAAGCTTGCTGGTCTTCAGTGATCGCATTCTTCATCGGTTTGGGGTTTGGACCGCTGATCGCCGCGTGGGCAAATCGTCTTTGTGATGTACCACCTCGAAGACACGAGACCTTGATCACTACGCTGGCCACCGGCTTCTTATTCGCCCTCGGCACGTTTGCGATCGTGGCCCTTGAAGGACAACGAATACACGAAGTCATCCCTTCCGTCGTCTGGCGAAACGGACGCTTGGTCTCACATTTCGTGCTGCTCACATTGTTGATCACCGCCACAGCGACCGATCTGCGCGAATACATTATCCCCGATTGGATCACATATCCTGGAACGCTTTTAGGGGTGAGCCTCGCAACCGCATCTGGAGATGTGCAGCTGATTCACTTTTGGGTCGACTGGAACCATCCATTGGTCACGGTAATGGGACCAGAGATTCCCGAATGGATTAAGCTGCATCCTCATCTGCACGGACTCGCCTGGAGCCTCGCAGGCGCGGTATCGGGCGCGGGAATAACTTGGCTATCACGATTGATTTCATCGTTCGTACTCGGCCAAGAAGCGATGGGCTTAGGTGATGTCACGTTGATGGCGATGATCGGTAGCTTCCTGGGATGGCAGCCGATGGTCTTCGTTTTTCTTCTCGCACCGTTTTGCGGAATCTTCGTCGGCTTGGTCGTGAAGACGATGCTCAATCGACCGTATGTCCCATATGGCCCATATCTCAGTGCTGCGGCATTAGTCGTATTGTTCTTTTGGAAATGGATTTGGCAGTGGGAACCAACTCCACGCGTGTCGATCCGAAAGCTATTTGGCGACATTCCAAGCCTTGCGATCCTCGCTGCGGTGTCGTTCGTTTTAATGTGCGTGTTGCTGGGAATTGCCCGATGGTGGCGAGGCTCCGGTTTAGTCACGGTGAAGTTTCCAGATCAATCACCATCGGGCGATGAGCCTCCGAGTCTATAAGTCAGCGTCTCGCGAAGTCGGACTCAACGCGGATTTCTATCACACGAGCCATGCGCTATCGGCTCACCCAAGTCGCCGGATCAATTCCGTAGCAAACCTTGAGCAGTTCATACATCGTTGGCATCAGCGAACTCATGCGATCGGGACGTTCCAGAAAACATTCCGTTGCGACGCAGAAGAACTCTTCGGGGCTCTCCGCGGCATATTCGTCGAGCAGAGTTCGGCGTCCGCGATCGGATGCGACAACTTGTCGTTCAAATTCGGCGTCAAATGCCGCAAACCACGGCTCACCAGTTTTCGTTCGTTCGCCTCGCAATCGATCCGCAAATAGATCGAGCAACACGTGAGCGAGTTCGTGTAACACTACATTCTGCCCACCAGGCGTGATGTGCTCGGCGGTCGGAACTTCACTCCACACTAAAATCACTGTCCCGCTTTCGACACACGCTTCGCCAAGATGTTCGTCTTCGAAATCATCATCTAACTGCTGCATCCAATCGCCGTGCGAGTAATCCACGCCATCGACGCCGATACTCGCTCGACGTCCTCGATAGGGAGTCGGGTGAACGAGCACATGCCAAACACGTTCCAGCCACTCATCATCCAGACCGAGCACCAGCAACGTGGCATAGCTCGCGATGATCACCTTCACTTCGTCAGTTACAACGAAGTCGCGACAACCTTCCCACGTTGTCGCTCGCACAAAGACCTGAATTCGATGACGCCACTTTTCGGCAAGTTCTTGCGGCAAGCGTGAGGTCTGTTTGACATGCCGCCGCAAGACCGCCTCCCACGTCGCCGGAAACGGTTCAACCAACCAACGACGACGGCGGCGACGAGCTTTGAACCAACCAAACATGAAGAGCGACGACCTCCGGATATTCAAACCAAGCAGTTATGATTTTTCCCACAGAACACACGAAAAAGACAGCGTTTGTCTTTTCCATGTCTTTCTGTGTGTTCCGTGGGCAAAGCCTGCATTGATTGATTGTCTCAACTGGGCCGCTTCACTTCTTCGTATCATCCGGCAGCTTTTTGATCTCCGGATGATTCAGCAAGAATTTGCGGCGTTGATCAGAGAATGATCGCAGAGTCTGAACCGGTCGTCGTCCTTCTGCCGCAGGCTCGATCTCGCCAGAGATTGACTTCTGAAACGCAGCGAATGACGAAAGCTTTCGCGTGTCCGCTTCGATGTCTTTTTCAATCACCGTTCGATATTGCTCAACGAGCGGTTGCAGCTTTTCCCAATCAAGCCACTCAATGGCGATCGTGCGAACGTGCTCGAGGTATTTCGCTTTCAAGCTCGGCACCGCCAGCAAGCGACTGCGAAGCGGCTTCGAGGCGTCGGTCAAGCCGACCAGCGGATCGAGTTCCACGCCACCTCCGCCACCTCCGCCACCAGGACCGCCTCCTTCAGGACCGCGTAGACCTCGACCACCGGCGCCGCCACCAGGACCACCATTTGGCCGACCGCCACCCGGACCACCGGGCGGGCCGAAGCCACCGAAGCCTGGCCCCATCGCGGACTGAAACGTCTCGTTCGCGTCGTGCGGAATGATATGGAACACACCTTTGTCATCGCGGAAGAGACAGTAATCG
>CAIJTL010000474.1 GCA_903823545.1 uncultured Planctomycetaceae bacterium | reverse complement strand
TAATGGCTGGCTAGGACGAGCGCTTGATTCGACAGTCGAGCAGCACATTGGCAAGGTTCCGGGACTCGCGTTTGGGACTGACAAACTGCCGCTGTCGTTGGTCGCCTCGAAGATCAACGTCCCGACGGTACGCGACGTGAAGGGCTACCAGTTGCAACTCGGTCCCGGCAGCGAGTCTGCATTGAAAGCACACCGCCAAGCTTTGGAGCGGATCGCTTCGCGAGATGCCGTGTCTGGATCAGATCTCGATTTCTTGCGACGCACGGCTCGCACGGCGTGGTCGAGTGCCGAGAAGCTCAAACAAATCTCCGCCAGCTATAAACCAGCGACGGCGTATCCCGGCAACGCCTTGGGACAGAAATTGAGAACCGTGGCCGAGATCATCAGCGGCGACATGGGAACGCGGATGTTCTTTGTGAACCTCGATGGCTTCGACACGCACTCGCAACAAGCGAATTCTCATCAAGCGTTGCTGACCGAGTTGTCTTCCGCGATCACCGCTTTCGTTGGTGACCTGAAAGGACACGGCCTCGCTGATCGAGTCATGGTCGCCACGTTCTCCGAATTCGGTCGCCGCGTCGCCGAAAACGGCAGCCTCGGCACCGACCACGGAGCCGCCTCGCAAATGTTCGTCATCTCGCCCAAGTGCCAAGCGGGCATCATCGGCGCTCACCCCAGCTTGACCGACCTCGACGACGGCGACCTCAAGTTCCACACCGACTTCCGCTCAGTCTACGCCACGTTACTCGACCGCTGGCTCGGAATCGCCAGCGAGCCAGTGTTGGGCGGCGCGTATCAACCGGTTGAGTTTGTGTGACACCCAGCGAGCTTTTTCTACTCGCCGCAAGCCGCCATCGTTTATTTCTACTGGTCAAATTAAATCAACCGCCATCTTCTGCGACAGAGCCATTCGGTCGAGAGTACCGTGGCAAACAATGCCAACAATTCCCAGCGAGTCCAAAGCGGGATGACGGTTGCGGCGGCGAGTGGGACGGGTTGGCCGATCGGCAGTTCGTCGGGGAGTTGATCGGACTCGTGCAAATTGAAGTAGCGACCGTGAGTCGCACGGGCGGCGGCGGTGAGGTCTACTTTGTCTAAGCGACGGCGCAAGAGTTCTCGCTGTGGGACTTCGATTTGAAAGTCGAGCGATGGGGGCGAGCCGGGAAATGATGGCTCGACGAGCAGTGCGTGATATCGTCCGTCGCGGAGTCCTCGCGACTCGCCTGCGAATACATTTTGTGAATTTGCGACGCGTGACAATTCGACCGAGCGACGTGGCTCATCGTTTCGTTCCAATATCACGATCGCCTTGCCACTGGCTGGGATTTGCCGCTCGTCGAGGAATTGCAGACGAAATCGAACCGGCTCGCCACGCTGATAAACCTGTCGGTCGGAAGTGAACTCGACGCCGCGTGCGCCAGTCAGGTTTTGAGTGCGACTGAGGTATCGCAACGCCTGCACCCAATAGCGAGAGTAAAGCCGTTCGCCCCCACGAAACCGCCAGCGCCAAAGTTCGTCGGTCGCGTGAAACAAAACTTTGCCGGCACCAAATCGTTGCAACGTGATGACCGGCAGCGGCTGCTTTTCACCGCGACGCTGCGAATGCTCCACCAAGACTGTTGCTCCCGGCTTCAGGCGCGGAGCCTCACACAACCAATACAGACCCGGCAACGAACGCCAGACATCGCGCGACGTGCCGTCTAACTGAAGATGACGAAACAGCGGCGTGCTCTGCTGACCGGCTGCCGTCCATTGCGGTCGAAACGATTCGCTGATGTTCGCGTCCGGCGGAGGAACTTTTACGGTGTCGAGTTCCATCGGCAACAACGTTTCGATTGGCGAACCACGAAAGTCCTTCGGCATATGATTCGGCCCAGCGATCATCAACACGCCCCCTCCTTCGCGAACAAACTCGCGGACGTTGTCTAAGACACCGGGAGTCAACGCACCGGGATTAAGGTCGCCGAGTAGTAACACGTCGTACGCTGACAACGCTTCACGAGTCAGCGGAAAGCGACCTTGCAACGGCTTCGCGGTTTCATCTTGCAACGCGAACTCAAGGTCCGACTCTTGCAACAACGTGTGCAATTCAATCGTCGGCTCACGTTCGAGAGTGTTCTTCAATTCGCGGAACTCCCATCGCGGCAGTCCGTCGGCCAACAGGATCTTTAACTTCCCTTCACGAACTCGCACCGCTTGCGACAGCCGATTGTTGTCTCGATCAACGTCGCCCGATGGAGGAGTGACGATCACTTCAAACTCGCGATCGCCCGGCTGAGTTGGTGTGTAAAGCAAATCAACTCTGGCGGTTTGCCCATCAATCGGCAACGTGACCGATCGTTTCGCGAGTGATTGCTCAGAACCTTTCTCTCGCAATTCGACAACTGCGGACTGCCCTTTAAAACCGAACGCCTTGATCTTCGCCGTGAAGACAATCGGATCGTCGACGAACGCGACGTCGTCCGCGATGAGTTCGACCAACTGCACATCGCGAGTCGGTTCGTCGCTCCCCAATCCGATCACGAACAACGGCACGAATTGATCTCGGGCCAGCGGGACGATCGCACTGAGCTTTTCTTCGTCACCGCTGCTGGCGATGCCATCTGTGAGCAACACAATCGCCGCCGGAGGTGTCCCGCGCGACTGATTTAGAATCTGCCGGACCGCTTCCGCAGGCCGAGTGATCTCGCCAACCGGCTTCAGATTTTGCAGCTCGCTCAGCAACGTCCGCACGTTGTCATCTTGTAGCAATGGTGCTCCGACCGAGGTGGCCTGGTCAGAAAACCGAACGACTCGCACCTTGTGCCGCGATCGCAATCGCTGCAACCAGCGACCGTCTTCTTTGGAAAGGATCCGCCGCACGAGTTCAAAGCGTTCCGCGTCCGTTGTCACAGTCGCCGTCGTCGAACCAAATAAGTTCGCGACATACTTCTGATCGGCGTCGTCTCGATAAACATCTCGCAGGCCCATACTGGCCGAGTCATCAATCAGGATGACAACCTCGGACAACCCCGTTCGCTCAATCGAAACGCTCACTTGTGTGAGCAACAGCAAAACAAATCCAAGCGTGATACAGCGGAGACCGATCAGCGCGGCTTGCTTCACCCGCGAAATGGATTTGGCATCGCGGCGATAAACCTCGATCACGAAAGCGGCCAGTCCCGCAACCAGCAACCACATCAGCGAGGCAGGCCAGTGACTCGGCCACGGAGACCGCCCTGTCAAATGCCATCTCAAGACCTGCCCCGGCTCGCGAGCCGGCAAGTTGAGATACCATTCCAGTGTTCGTTGCAAGAAGTCGCTCACGGTAGACGACATGGTAACTGGATGAGCCGCGAGATTCCGCTAGCATGCCACCTCGTTCATTTTCGTCGCTCGGCTAGCAAACCGAGTGACGTGCTCATTTAGATTGAAACTAGTGTTTTGTCACAGCCAAAGTTTCGGGTGTCGGGTGGCTGGGGTCGAACGAAGTGAGCCCCCAGCCCGCATTTCGCGGGAGACTCGCGTTGCTCGCCCCCAGCCACCCAACCCGAAATTCAAGAAGTGACAGAGCACGAGATTCCCAAAGAGGCTCTCCGCCATCGGTGTTGAAAAATGGAGTGAGCGGCAAGGCGCTAGCCGCCGGTGT
>CAIJTL010000473.1 GCA_903823545.1 uncultured Planctomycetaceae bacterium | reverse complement strand
TCTCCGGTGCTCACTTTGGACTAGCGCTTCTTTTGGCGAACAGGGCCAAAGCACAAATTAAGTCCTGAGAAGATAACCGTCTTCGGGCAAAGGTAACCTCAAAGATCTCATCAATCGTGCGGACGCCTCGCAACTCGATACAGCCTCCGACAAACCGACAAAACAACTTCACGAAAGGAAACGCCATGCCCAAAACAATTCTTGGCATCGGTGCTCATTACGATGATTGCGTCTTCGGAATCAGTGGCACGCTGCTGAAGGCTGTTCGAAAAAATCATCGCGTTGTGATTCTGACTCTGATTGGCGACTACTCGAACTGGAAGCCCGCCGCAGGACGGGACAAAGAGATTGTCACCGGGACGATCAAGCTCGCCAAAGACTACGGCGTCGAGATGCGAATGCTCGACTTTACCGGATTGAGATACGACGTGAATTTGGCCACGAAGATGGCGGTGGCTGAAGCGATCACAGAGATTCAACCAGACGTCGCCTTCATGTTGTGGCCTCACGACACACATCCGGATCACGAGGTCGCGGCAGCATTGAGTAAAGCGGCACTCGGACACGGCGATCGGCTACTTAATGGCGAACAAGCGAAAAAGTTTCGCGGCCCCAGTCGCATCTTTCAGTTTGATAACGGCCCGCGTCACACCATCGGTTTTGAACCGAACACGTTCGTGGATGTGACAGACGAGTGGCAATCGGCAACGGAATGGTTGGGAAAACTGATGGCTTTAGTTCGCAACGAACCATTCGATGCCACGAAACCGGATGGGGCGATGGCAGCAAAACAATCGCTCGCGGCTTATCGTGGCTCAACGTGCGGAGTCAAATACGCCGAAGCGTTTCGATCGACGAATGCGTATCCGCAAGAGATTCTGTAACGTGAGTCGTACTTACGTCGTCATCTTCAGCAATAACATGCCGCGCACATCGGGAGATTTTCCATGACAGTGTCCTCTGTGTTGGCCTTCGTCTTAAGCATGAGCGTTCTGGCCACGAACGAACCCGCCGACCTCGTCGTGCATCATGCGAAGGTCGTCACTGTCGATTCGCAATTCCGAATTGCCGAAGCGTTCGCTGTGCGCGGCGAACGAATTGTTGCCGTTGGTTCCGATGACGAAGTGATGAAGCTTGTCGGGCCGAAGACACAGGTGCTGGACCTTAAAGGACGCACGTTGTTGCCGGGCTTGATGGATTCACACACTCATCCTACCGGAGCCGCGATGTATGAGTTCGATCATCCGATTCCCGAGATGGAGACGATCGCTGACGTTTTGAAGTACATCGAGCAGCGTGTTGCCGTTGCAGAAGAAGGGGACTGGATCGGCATCTCGCAAGTCTTTGTGACGCGGCTGCGCGATCAGCGATTTCCGAATCGCAACGAGTTGGATCGAGTCGCTCCGAAGAACCCAGTCATTTTTAGCACGGGGCCGGACAGCGCCGTGAATTCGCTGGCATTGAAACTGAGCGGGATCGACAAGGATTTCAAAATCACGGACGGGCAGCCGGGATATCTCGAAAAAGATCCCCAAAGCGGAGAGTTGACCGGCATCCTGAGAAGCTGCTCGCGCCTGATTAAGTCAAAGTCTAAATCGAAATCGGCAACCGAAGCAGAACGACTCGATCGACTCAAACAGATGATGACTGCGTACAACGCCGTCGGCCTGACGAGCATCTCAGATCGCAACGCAGGGGACGACGCGATCAATCTGTTCGCGAAACTACACGCGGAGAAGAGCCTGACTTGCCGCGTTTTCTTTTCGTATGCAATCAACGCTCAAGACCCGGTGGACAAGATCGAGGAACGTCTGAAGAAAGCGGCCGCGCATCCGTTGCACGCAAAGAACGACTGGCTGTGGTTGCGCGGAGTGAAGTGCTTCCTCGACGGCGGCATGTTGACCGGGAGTGCTTACATGCGCGAACCATGGGGCGTGAGCACGATTTACGGAATCACCGACCCGGCCTATCGCGGCTTGTTGTACATCCCTGCGGACAAGTTGAAATCAATCGCGCGGCTGTCATTCGACAACGGATTGCAATTCACAGCACACACGGTTGGTGATGGCGCGGTTCATTCGCTCGTGGAAGCCTATGAGGCCATCAATCGCGACTTGCCACTGCGAGACCATCGCCCGTGTATTACGCACTGCAATTTCATGAGCCGCGAAGCGATCGATCGGATGAAGGCCGTCGGCATCGTTGCCGACTTGCAACCTGCATGGCTTCGCTTAGACGGAGCGACGCTGCTCAAGCAATTTGGCGAGCAACGAACGGAGTACTTTCAACCGTATCGCACGTTGTTCGAGCAAGGTGTCGTCGTTGGCGGCGGGTCAGACCACATGCAAAAGTTCGGCAGCGTCCGCTCGATCAACCCGTATAACCCGTTCTTAGGAATGTGGATCACGCTCACGCGACAGCCGCGGTGGGCCGAACGACCTCTGCATCCTGAGCAACTCATTTCTCGCGAACAAGCGTTGCGTCTCTACACAACAAACAATGCGTTCGTGATGTTCGCCGAAAAAGAGAAAGGTTCGATCGAAGTTGGGAAGCTGGCGGACTTCATCGTGCTTGATCGAGATTACATGACTTGCCCAATCAACGAAGTGGCCGACATCAACGTCCGACAAACATTTGTCGCTGGCAAGCAGGTCTTCGTGAGTGAATGAAAAGTGATTCATCCGCCTGAAGCATCTATTGGGTTGGAGGAATGTGGACATGCCGTTCTCCTTGGGAGTTGATGAAACTTT
>CAIJTL010000472.1 GCA_903823545.1 uncultured Planctomycetaceae bacterium | reverse complement strand
GCATCACGTTCTAAGGGGCACGAACATTCCGAAACCGGCTTCCCCTTTGCAGCCAACCGAGCCGTCGTGGCATACCTTTTAGTCCCCCGCACCCATCCCAGCAATCGTCCATCAGCCGTCATTGCCAATTGCCCGACGCGTCGCTTGTAGCTGCGACCTTTCTCCAAATCTCTAGCCCCGCACCACGCTCGTACTTCATCCCACGTGAGTAGCTCCCACGCCAAGCTCACCGGCTTCTCCGGTTGCTGCCGACTAATCCCTTTCGCCACCACACCGACCTCCATACTCGACTATGTTCCGCAATACGGTCATAAGCTGCAATCACGCAGCTATCACAGTTGATAGCCGCTGGAGCAACGCCTCGCCAACGAAGAATAAATGCATGTTGGACAGGATGCGCGATCGACACACGGATGAGCGCGGGTCTGGCCCGGACCTGCTTTGAGGGCTACTTCCCGGTCCCTAAGCGTTCGTAATAACGGCGGGTCTTTTCGGAGTACTTTGGCGGGACAGGGTCACGGTCGAGGGGGACGATGGCTTGTTTGGAGTTGCGGCGGAGGAGTTCTTCGGTGAGTCGGTTGGTGAGTTCGGCGAGTGGTTCGGCGACGTTGACTCGGACGAGATTCCAATTGGGGTCTTTGGAGTGTCGCTTCATCTCGGCGCGAATGGCTCGTGCCTGATCGCGGATACGGGCGGCTTCGGCTCGCAGTTGAGGGTCGTCGACCATTTCTTCAACATCGCGCAGGCGGTCAGACCATTCACGGAAACCCTCTCCAGAAATCGGCGCGGCTTCACGGGTTGTCTCTCCTTGAGTTTGCTCGGAACCACCGGGTTGGCTGGAGTCTGATAATCGTTGCGGCCCACGTTGACCTCGTTGGCCAGATTGCGACTGACTGTTGGGCGGTTGACCGGATTGTCGTCTCTGCTGTTGGCCGGGTTGTGATGACTCGCTTGACGGATTCGGTTGGCCGGGTTGCTGTCCACGCTCTGATGGCTTTTCGTTTTGAGGCTGGCTCCGTTGTGGTTGGTTCGCTGGCGATTGACTCGGTTTTGGTTCGCCCGGTTGTTGGCCTGTTGGCTGATTGCTTCCGGACTGCTGACCTGGTTGTTGGGATGCTTGTTGCCCCTCTTGCTGTTTTCCTTCACCGGCTTGTTTACTCGGAGGCTGTTTGCCGTCCGGTTGCGTTCCTTTTGGTCGTTCACCTTTCGACGACTCGTTCCCCTCCGACTTGGATGTAGCGTCTTCTTCTTCACTTTTCTTGTCGCTGGCTCCCCTGCTCTTCTCGTTCCCTTGTTCGTCTTTGCTCAACTGCGATGCCTCGCCCGGTGCGTTTCTCGCGATTTCGCGATTGAGTTCCTGCGACAAGTCTTTCAGTTGTTCGCGAGCACGGCGAAGAGCTTCCGTCTCATCACCGAGGACTGCTTCGGCGGCTTTTTCAACTCCCTCGCGAAGTTCGGAGATCCCACGACCTGCGATCTGTTCGACTTGCTTCGCGTCTTCCATCAGGCCGCGTTGCAGTGAGCGACCAGCCGCATCGAGTGCTCGATCGGCTTTCGAATTTTGAAGATTGCGAGCGGTGTCATACAGACGCTCGGTCAGTAGCGGTTCGGTCTCTTCGGCCTCTTGAATGGTTTGCTTCATGCGTTCGGTGAGGTTCGTGAGCTTCTCTTTTTGCTCTGCCAAGCCTTTGACGATCTCCTCTTCGCGAGCATCTTCACGTAACGATTTGGCTTCACGCTTTGCCCCTGCTTTTGTCTGTGCGTCATCGGGCTGAGTCACTTCAGTGAGTCGCTGCGACAAGTCCTTTTGCTCACGATCGAGTTCGCGAGCCG
>CAIJTL010000471.1 GCA_903823545.1 uncultured Planctomycetaceae bacterium | reverse complement strand
CACCAACGAAACTGCCAACAAAGCCGACTCGCGATCAGCCAGCACTTCGACCTTGTGCCGCAGCCCTCGATCCGCTGCAAAGAAGCCGTCGAGACATTCTCGCAACGAAGTCAGATAGAGCTGTCGCTCCTCTGATGTTGGAGCACGCGAGACTTCGGGAGTGAACTTGCCCTTATTCAACTCCATGTGGAGTTGCACGAAGTCTTCGACAAGCCAGCGTTCCGTCTTGCGAAGTCTGAGCAACCTGAAAACTGACTCATCGAGTGTCTTCACAAGCTCGTTTAGGAGAGTTGCCCGAAGTGAAGTTAAATCCTGGGTACCGGAACTCGCTTGGGACGAAGCCGCCGCCAGTTCTTGCTGCAAACGCCCCCAATGTTGCAGTTCGCTCTCTGACAATTGGACCAGCGGCATTGGAATCGAAAGCAATGACTCATGATCCGCGCGAACTGCGTCAACTCCCCATTGAGGGGACACGAAGAACTGGTGGTAAACGGAGAATTTGGAACTCAAAAAGACACTCAGAGCCCGAAGCATCATCGAATTAGCACCGACACCGCCAATGCCGTCTTGCATCGATGGCACAAACACAAATTCGTCTGAGAAAACGGCAAACCGGCGAGACGCATCAAGAATGATGTGCGGTGGCTCGGATACGGCGAGGCCAGACGTTCCTCCACGACGTCTCAGAAAACACTCGTGTCGCTGAATCGGATCGAGACTTGATTCGGGAAGGGAAAACAAGCGTCCGACGCGACGTAGCCTTGAAAACACGAGCTTGTGCTTACCTTCAAGTTCTGGGCGTGGCAACAACCCTTCCGAGCCCTTTTCCGTAGATCGAAGTTGCGCCCCTTGAATTGGTCCGCCGATTCCAAATTTCTCAAGCGCTGCGTAATTAGGAAAGCAGGTTTGAAGTCGTCTTAGCAATCTGCTGTCGCGCGACGTTCCCCACATCGCGAGCTTCCAGGTCAACGAATCTCCCCGTGCCGCTGACGGCTGCTCGATCTCTCGCAACTCGGCACCGCTCACGACGATGTTCCATGTCGTAAGTCGTTCGCTCGGACGTTCCGGACGATTGGCCAGTTGCTCCGCGACGAATGGCGCGAACGTGAGGATGACGTGATCGTCGCTCGGTGTTTCGTGCTCGAAGAAGACGACCGATGCGGGACGCTCGCTGCGGCCGGCGAAGAGGACGTAAGCCAGATTTGCGAAGTTGGCGAGACACCAGACTCGGCGCGATGAAAAGAAGCGTTGCCGAAACGTCGTCGCTTCTTTCTTAAACCAAGTCATCGCCAAGACGACGAGGCCGCATGCACCGCTGGCCGCGAGATGCTCGCCGGACTTCCAAACAAAGGCTTCGGCCAATTGATTGCCGCTCGTGGGATGCGTTTTCTTGTGAGCCAGCATCCATTGATGGGCGGTGTAGTGCTCGTGCTCCGGCGCGGGTGCCCCTCTGACTTCAGCCCAGGGCGGATTGCCGACAACCCAATCGAATTGCCGTTGCGACAATAGATCGAAGGCCGGCCCCTCAATATCGAAGAAGTCGCCTTGAAAGATGTTTTGATGGCGCAGCGACGGGAGCTTGAAGTTGGTGTGTTCTAAGTCCGGCGGATCGATGTAATCGAGCAGCGTCATGATCAGGCTGAGTTCGGCGACTCGGCAGGCATCGTCGTCGCGATCGATGCCGAAGATGTGTTTCGTCAGCAAGTCGCGAAGCTCCGACGCCTTCAGTTCGCGGTTCTCTTCGCGTCGCTGTCGCTCGATCAGACGTCGATAGCATTGCACCAAGAACGCTCCCGAACCGCAGGCGGGATCGAGCACCGTCATGCCGGGCCTCAAAGGATGCCGACGGTCCATCTCCGACAGCACATAGTCCGCCAATGGCAGCGGCGTGTAGTACGCGCCGAGCGTCTTGCCGCGCGACGTACCGTCGTCTAGCTCTTTGGCGTCGTGCAAGAACTGCTCGTAAACGCAGGACAGTGTTTCGATCGGGATGTGCGAGTCGTCGTAGACCGAGAACAGAGTCGTTTGAATCTCGGTCATGCCAGTCGGAGAGTCACCGGCAAAACCCGTGCGACCAACTTCAATTGGTCCGCCGTGATTGTGGCGAGGGCATCATCCCCCAACGAAAACACCGAGCCATTCAACCAGCCTTGCAGTTCGTCGTTGACCCGACGAAACGCCTTGAGCGTCGCGTGTTTCGTAAAGAGCTGATCCGGATCGATCTCCCACTTCTCAAGCTTCTTGTCCGACAAGATGCCGCGAGCCCGCAGATAGTTGAGATAGACATACTTGCCGATCAGCCCGTGCGAAGCCGTTCGATCCAATCCCTCTTTGTCTTGTAGTCGGCGGTCCAATGTCACGAGGTCTCGGAGCAATGTCTCATCGACCCGCTGCTTCGGATCAACCGCGTGAGCCCACTGCATCCAGATCGTGCCGTCGTCGATGGATTCCGCTCGGAATGCCGCGAGTCGTTCCAGTTGCTCTGCCGCATCGCGAGCAACTTCCGCGAGAGATCGATCATGTTCACGATCAAACGCAAACCCCGAATAGAGCCGAATGGTCGAAGGCGACTCGATGATCAAGAACGGAGTTTGGTTTTGATTCCAAACGAACTGATGAATGCGTCGCGCAGCAGTGTCTGAATCAGCGGAGATCACATAAACGACCGGAATCGCCGGTGAGTTCTCTTGCTCCTGCAAGACATACGCACCTTCAAACCGAGCATGGCCGACATCGGCATCAAGGTGGTCGCAAGCTTTGACGGCGAGACGCAACGCAAACACCAACTCATTGGCTGGCAGTTGATCGAACTGCTGTGGTCCAATGAATCGCTTCGAGCGGGTGTAGCCGAGGACGTCGCGAGTCGTCATGCGTTATTGTGGCCGAGAAAATCATTAGTCGTAGTGTGGATGTTGAAAGTGCAGATGGAGTATGGCCGAAAGAGTCGATTTTTTGAACGGCATTGATTCTCTTTTGCATTGGTCGCCAAAACGATTGAATTAAGCGAAGCCGCCCACAAAGAAAAGTCAGGATCATCTCACTGAATTCACTTCGGCATCGTGTTGGAAGGATTGCCAATCAGCTGCTTAAGCGGCGTTGACGAGAATGCCGGTATTTTCGCCAGCGAAGTCCACACGCGACGCAATCAACAACGCTTGATGGCCACTTCATAGCAGCACCCAATCGGCACGAAGGGAATTACCTTCGATCAATAACGGTCTCTGTTGGATCGGGCCTTGTCGCGGGTTGGCCTCGGCAGATCGGGAAACGTCGAGTCCGTTGGTGGCCTCTTAGAATCGGCAACTCTGAAAGCGAAACTCGCACACGTCACGAGGAGAGAAACGCACAATGCATCGCCGATCCAAAAACACGCTTACCGCGAAAGACCGATCTCAAACAAAAGGGTCCGCGAACAAAGTGAAGCTCTACCTTGATGGCGAACTACTTCTGCTGAATGCGATAAAGCTGGGTTTCGGTTCGGATGAAGAACGCGTCATCGGCGACGGCGTAAGAGGCGAACGTTCGCGGTTCGAGTGAGTTGCGAGCAACTTCAACGAACTCTGCGCCGGGTTCAACGACAATTGCGTCACCTTGTTCGCTTTGGAAATAGAT
>CAIJTL010000470.1 GCA_903823545.1 uncultured Planctomycetaceae bacterium | reverse complement strand
GGTCTCCAATAAGGTCAGTGACACCGTCTGCCTCAGGGGCTAGATCGCCGCAAAGTTGTGATTCGATTATTGGGACATGACACTGATCGCTGTGTACCAATTGCTGACACCGTCTGCCCATTGAAAGGCCCTCACCACATGCGACTACCGACTACACTCGTGGTACTTTGGATTTTCACAGCCACTCATATCGTGGCAGCAGATAATCCGAAGGGACTTGATGCCGTCTTAGAAAAGCACCGCGCCGCCGTTGCCAAAGCCGATCTGGCGAGGAACAACGCGGTCCAAAAATCTCGCGATGATACGGTTGCGCTTCTCGCCAAGTTTGCGACTGATGCATATTCAAAGAAGGATCGATCCGCCGAAACCGCCGCGTGGAAAGCCGTCATCCAACTCGATCACAACCACCTTCGCGCCCGCCAATACTTCAAAGACTTGGGCACCCTGGACAAGGTACTTGCCGAGCTTCCGCCGAATCCTGACGGTGATATCGGAAAACGACCATCAATGGTCGGAAAATGGCGTTTGTATAAGGACGGTAATACCGACCGTCCATTTGGTCTTTTTGTCTTTCGTCCCGATGGAACCATTCAGCATGGTCCCGACTCCGAACATTTAACCCCTTGGGGAAACTACAAAGTTGAAGGCGATAGCGCCATAGCTACAACGCCCGGTGGGGTCTTTAATCGTTTTACGCCGTTCGCAGATCGCTTTGTCAGCGAGCAGTTCCATCCGAGTCCCGACTGGAAACAAAAGCTCCCTCCTTGGTTTTATTACGGTGTGAGAGAGGAATAAGGTAAATGTTTTCCCGGTCCGAGACGGCAATGGGGCAGCCGAGAACTTTTCCAAGAGCAGGCTCGTTGAGGACTTGAACAAGTTCATTAGCGCGATCTGAGACTTGGCCCGAAATTCAACTGTGATCCGGAGAGCATCGGTCTCCGGACGACTTCCGACAACGAAAACGTCCGGGGCCTGACGGCCACCGGCTCGGCTAATCCATGCTTACTTAGGAGATCACGATGTTTCATATCGGCCACGAAAAAGTCCCCATGTGCTCTGGTCACGGACCAACTCGACGCAGCTTCTTGCAAGCGGGGTCGGCGGGGTTGATGGGCTTGTCGCTGCCGGCGTGGATGTCGCTGGAAGCCAGCGGGGCTGTCGATCAGTCGCAGCAGAAGATTCGCAACTGCATCACCATCTTTTTGGTCGGCTCGCCGGGGCAGCACGATACCTGGGACATGAAGCCGGAAGCTCCGGCCGAGATTCGGGGGAAGTTCAAGCCGATCGACACCAACGTCCCTGGCATTCAAATCTGCGAGCACTTCCCACTGATGGCGCGGATGATGGACAAGGTCGCGTTGATTCGCAGCCTGCATCACAAGACCGGGGCGACTCACGAAAACGGCCAGCGGTGGATGATGACCGGCCACGACTTCAACCCCGACAGCATGAAGCCATACAGCGGCTCGGTGATCTCGCGAGTCTTCGGCAACCGCGGCACTCTGCCAGCGTCAATCATCCTGCCGGGCAAGATCGGCAACACCGGGGCCGGGAATTTTCATGGGCAAACGGCCGCGTTTCTCGGCAGTGCTCACGAGCCGTTCTACCTCGGAGCCGATCCCGCGCGATCGGACTTCAAGGTCGTCGATCTGCAACCTCCCGCCGGGCAGGCCGAGTTCCGGATCAACGCTCGCAAGCAACTCCTCTCGCAAATCGACGAGGTGCAACGCAAGGCCGAAACCAACCCCGAAGTCGGTCGCGATACGGCGTACGCTCGCGCGTTCAATCTGCTGACCTCCCCCGAAGCCAAGCAGGCATTCGACCTCACTCAAGAACAGCCGAAGCTGCAAGACCGCTACGGCCGCAACACGCTCGGCCAGAGCTGCTTGATGGCTCGGCGATTGATCGAACGGGGTGCTCGCTACATCACGATCAACCACTTCGACACGGTCTTCAATCTCTCGTGCTGGGACATGCACGCTGACGGCGGCGGCTTGAACAACACGTATCTCGATTACGAACGAATGCTCTGCCCGCAATTCGATTGGGCCTTCACCGCTCTGATCGAAGACCTCGGCTATCGCGGTATGTTGAACGACACCGTCGTCTGCGTGCTGAGCGAATTCGGCCGCACCCCCGGCATCAACCCCCGCGGCGGCCGAGACCATCACCCCGGCGTCTGGACCAACTTCATGGCCGGCGGCCCGATCAAAGGTGGCCAAGTCATCGGCTCGTCCGACAAGCAGGGAGCACGCCCGCAAAACAACCCGATCGAGCCACCACAAATCCTCGCCTCAATCTACCACGCCATGGGCATCGACCTCGAAACCACGATGTTCCCCGGCCCCGGCAATCGCCCGATCCGATTGATCGAAGCGGAGCCGATCGACCAACTCTTTTCTTGAGATTATGGAGGTTCTCTCCGTGATCGAAAAAATAGCGGTGATCTTGGTTGATGATCCTCATGAATGCGATTCCTTCTACGATTGGCTTGAAAGG
>CAIJTL010000469.1 GCA_903823545.1 uncultured Planctomycetaceae bacterium | reverse complement strand
GCAAGAAAGTTTGGTTAAGCTTTTCGACAACTCGCCCCAGCTCCTGAGTGGCTGCCTTTTGCGTTGGTTCAGACGTTGAATCTACCTGCACTCTTTGTTGATCGGCTCGATCTCGATGTTGTTGAACTGCGTCGATCAACGCTCCCGCACCGAGCTTCAGTCGTCGATCGAACCGCTCAATCATTTCCACTTCATGATTGAGCGCATCGACAAGCTCCTCAGCACTGAGTTCAGCGACCTTCGATCGACCAAATTCCCCGTTGAGCGATAAGCGAGGCATCGAAGAGACAGGGGCGATTGCGGTTTGACCTGCAATTTGATGCTGCCAACCAAGTCGCACAATTAGCTCAAACCCACCAATTTCGATTTGATCACCATGACGAAGCAAGCATGAGGCGACCGGTTTTCGATTCACAAACAACTGCGGATCGGGGGCAATAGACTCGATCCAAAAATCTCCATTCTCAAACTGCAATAAGCTATGCAGAGCCGGAATGTCACTGCCACCAAGTTGCAAATCGCAGTCGTCATCTCCACCAATCAGAAACTTGTCATGTAAACGAGTCATCGGACGGAGCGGATGCTCTGTCTGCCCTCGGCTGATTTCGAGGCAGAGGTCAACATCACCGGCACTCTCTTGAGCGGTGGTCTTTTGCAATGAAGCATTCAACGGCGAGCCCTCCATTGACCCCAAAGCTTCACCGTATTTGGCGAGATCCGGGTGTTGTCTGAAGAATTCGACACACTGCGAAATCCAACGTGAGTTCATCTCTCAACCCGACCGCTTCCCCGTGCGCGATCGTTAATGGCTGTAAAACAATACTTGTGAAGCTATACCGGTCAGGGCGAGTCGTTGTGCAAATAAGTCGCGAGTGAATTCAAATTGGGAGGTCTACAAAAACGTCTCCGATCACAGGGCATACTTTTACGTTTCGATAAGCACGGAACAGCTCGGTCTCGGTAAAGTTTCACTCTCTTTACGAAGAAGCCGGTTTTCGGAAAGTCTCATCAGAAACCAGTCGCACCGCCGATGCCCACGACGAAGTCTAATGATCCGATTAAACTCTTTCGCAGGTTTCTGCCGTGAACGCCACACTTCGTTTGTTCGTCCCGGAGCTGTTATCAGACACTCCAATCGCGCGGCCGAAGACGTTATCTCGCGGTCATCAGCCAGTTCGCAGGATTCGTAATATGAACCAACAAGAGTCATTCAAGTCACGTCTCCCTGCTCTCACAAACCGCATTGTTGAGACCTATCAGCAGATAAGCACGATCAATCACTTGGGGCACTCAGCACTCCCAAGTCGCGAAGCGATCATTCAAATTCTGTTTGATCTGACCGAGATCCTTTATCCCGGATACCGACGTCGGCAGAACTTGAATCTCGGAAACGTTGTCTATCACACCGGCGACTTGATCGACGCGATCTTTGATTCCTTGAGCGAACAGATCACTCGGGCGCTCGAACACGAATCACGTGTGCGTCATCCATCAACTGACTCAACTGTAATCGGCGAAGACTTCAGCTTAGTCTCGCAATCTAAAGCATTCGAGTTCCTCGAAACCCTGCCAGAAATTCGACTGATGCTTGCCGCAGATGTTCAAGCGGCATTCGACGGAGATCCTGCTGCGAAGAATCTCGACGAGATCATCTTCTGCTACCCAGGACTTGAAGCGATCACAGTTCATCGAATTGCCCATGAGCTGTACCGGCTCCAAGTACCATTCATCCCGCGGATAATGTCGGAGTGGTCACACAGCAGAACCGGAATCGACATCCATCCGGGTGCCCAGATCGGCCCTTCTTTCTTTATCGATCACGGTACGGGGGTTGTCATCGGAGAAACAACCGTCATCGAACGGCAAGTCAAGCTGTATCAAGGCGTGACTTTGGGAGCACTGAGTTTCCCCAAGGACGAAAGCGGTAACATCATTCGCGGTGCGAAGCGCCATCCGACAATTGAAGAGGGAGTCGTCATCTACGCTAACGCTACGGTCCTCGGCGGTGATACCGTCATAGGACGCAACTCGGTAATCGGTTCCAGTTGCGCGGTGAGCAAGAGCGTCGCACCAAACACGATTGTCACGATGGACAAGCCACAGCTTCGATTCCGAGAGGCTTCTTGAACACTGAAAATGCCCATCGTCACCAACTTAGGCAACAGGATTTCGTCCGTCGATTGAGCCCGGCTAGGTCAGCCAAATCACCTTCACGTCGAAAGACAACGTCATGATTAGACCGTAGAAGCAAATCACGCGTTCAGTGGCAATACGACGGTAAAGATCGTTCCTTTTCCCAACTCACTCGTCGCGGAAATCGTCCCTCCGTGTGCTTCGACAACCGCGTGGCAAATGCTCAATCCGAGTCCGGTTCCCTTCATTTCCGACTCACGACGGCGGGCATTATCTGCTCGAAAGAATCGCTCAAAGAGACGAGGAATCTCCTCGGTACGAACACCGATGCCGCTGTCGGAAACTTCTAGTGTCACCTCACGCAACGTTGCATGTCGTTTCAGGGTGACTGCGACCATGCCACCGCTCGGGGTGAACTTGACCGCGTTATCCAACAAGTTGTTGAGCACTTGACGAAGATGCTGGCGATTCCCCTCCATTTCAGCTCGATCAATCGTCCCTACGTTGAGCTGAATATCTTTGGCTTCCGCCACGCCGCGAAACATTTCCACAGCTTTTTGAACAACACTGTCGATCGCAAATCGCTCGCCACGATTCTTGAGCGCGTCTGCTTCCGTTTCAGACAGCAATAGCAACTGATTGACGAGCGCCTCTAACGAACTTCCTTCATCAATGATTTCACCAAGTAACTCTTCGTATTCGCCCGCAGTTCGGTTACTCCCCAGGGCGACTTCAACCGAACTGCGAATGGCAGCCAGCGGCGTTCGTAATTCGTGCGCCGCATTGGCCAAAAAATCTCGACGAACCTCTAAGTGCCGAGCAATCCGATCGAGCAAAAGATTCACCGTCTTTGCCAACTGGTCCAACTCATCGCCAGTCCCACGCAAAGGTAGCCGCTCTTGAAGTTGATCTGGGTGCAAGCGAGCGGCTGTGTGAATCACATCAGCCAAATATCCCGTCGTCCTTCCAGCTAACCAATAGCCGACAGGCGGAGCCGCAATCAACACCGCTCCAACAAACAAAAATACCAACTGGTCAATTTGTGCGAGGTCTTCATTGATCAAAGACAATGAAGCCCCGACGCGTATAATGACCGGAGGCGATGCCGCATTTTCGTGATATTGCACGACCCGAAAATTACTGATCGTCATCGGCACAAAATCAACAGCGTTCGGAAACCCCAAACGAGGGTTTGGTGTATTTGGGCTCGCCCAGATCTCCTCTTCATCCGAATTCAGAAAGCGAACATACCAACGGTGAGCGTCATGACTGAGTGCCTTACGATCGAGCTCTTGATGCAAAGCTGCTGACTCAGGCCGATAAACCTCTGGGATTTCTAGAGCAATGTTCTCAAGATCCTCTTTAAGCAGCGCGTCAATTTCGTGGTACAGCGCATTTCGGACACCTATCCGCAGGCCAAACAATGTTGCTACGGTCGTCAGCGCCACGACCGCTGTGTTCCAAAGCATTAAGCGAAAGCGAAGCGTCCGTCTCAAGGTAATCATTCGATGCCAAATGCTTTGAATGAACGCAGCTACCGACCGTGCGGGCATTTTCACACCGCCTTTGGTTCGAACCGTTGTTATTGAGCAAGCAGTGAATAGCCACGACCGCGAACAGTCTGAATCAATTGCCGATCGTAGCCTTTATCAACTTTGCTGCGGAGTCGGTTGATGTGAACTTCGATGACGTTCGTCGCCCCTTCCCAATTGGAATCCCATAAGTGCTCACACAACATTTTTCGAGTGACGACCTGTCCGGCATATCGCATGAGGAATTCCAGCAAGCTGAACTCGGTCGGAGTCAAATCAAGCTCGCGACCTTGTCGCGTTACACGGCGATTGGTCAAGTTTAATGTCAACTCACCAACCACGGTTGAGGCGGACGGCTTCACCTGGGTCCGACGGCAAATGGCGTCCAATCGAGCCATCAATTCCGGAAACGCGAACGGCTTAACCATGTAATCGTCAGCCCCGGCGTTCAATCCGGCGACTCGTTCGTCAATCGTTCCCAGCGCGGTCAGGATGAGAACCGGAGTTCGTTGCCCGTATGCACGCAGGTCTTTGAGGACTTCAATGCCCGACAAATCCGGCAGCAATAGGTCAAGAACGATCACGTCAAACTGCTGCGACTGGGCCTCTTCAAGTCCTTTTTGGCCACTTCGCACCCACTCACATTGATGGCCCGCCTCCAGTAATCCACGCTGCACAGCTTTCCCCAACACAGCATCATCTTCAACGATCAATAGATCCATGAAATCTCTCCCGGTTGATGCTCAAACAATCGCGGATCGATCGCTCAGCAATTTGTAAGCGATGCATCCCAGGAGAGTAACAATCTTTGGGGTCTGCGAACGGAGGCTCACAAATTCGTAACAGAACCGGCGATTGGTGCCCGCCTCCAATTACGCCGACGTCGGTAGAGAAAAGCGTTCACAGATCAGCGTTTCTTAGCCGCACCCTGTTTAACCGTCATCTCGGTGACCTTCTGACTTTCGCCCTCTTTTTTTACCTTGAATGTAATCGTGGCACCGTCCGCATTTCGTACCGTGAGAACCTTCGCACCACTATCGACTCGCGGCTTGCCAACCACTTGAAGCCCAACAAAAAGCTTTTTCAGCTCTTCTTTCTGCTGATCAGTCACTTTGCCATCTCGGACATCGCCCAACAAACCTTTGCACTTGGGGCTGATGAATTCTTCAAGGCCGCTGACATCTCCACTGAGCAGTTGCAAAACCACCTTTTGAGCTGAGTATTCGGCAGTACCAACCTGCGCGTTGGGACTTTGCGGCGCCCCGCCACCAGGAACTCCGCTTCCAGGTCCACCACTACCGGGTACTCCTGCAAATCCAACTCCGGCAGCGCCGTTCGGAATACCTGCACCTCCCGGCATTGGATTTCCCGCAGCCAATGCAGCCGCCCCACCGGCTACAGGCATTGGATTAGCTGCCGCCCCCGCTCTTTGCATCTGAGCCAACTGCTCCGGTGTCAAAGCTGCTCCAGAACCCGAGTTTTGTGGCATTGGGACAGCGCCGGCACCTGCTCGTTGCATTTGAGCCATCTGCTCCGGAGTCATTGCAGCGTTGGAACCTGAGTTTTGCGGCATTGGAACGGACCCCACATTTGCGCTTTGCATCCTTGCCAATTGCTCCGGAGTTGGCCCTGATCCTCCGCCTGAATTCTGTGGCATTGGAAGACCACCAGCATTCGAACCCTGCATTTGGGCCATCTGCTGAGGATTCATCGCCGCACCTCCGTTAGGCATGGGCGCAACTCCCGGTATCGCGCCCGGTTGCATCCCTGGCATTGCACCTCCCTGCATCCCCGGCATAGCTCCAGG
>CAIJTL010000468.1 GCA_903823545.1 uncultured Planctomycetaceae bacterium | reverse complement strand
GTGTTTGTTTGCGACCGTAACGACAGCAATCGGTTTGCTTTCGTTGTTGACGAGTCAATTGAAACCCGTGCGAGATTTCGGAATCTATTCCGCTGTCGGATCAATTATCGGAGTCGGCGCGGTGTTGTATCTGTTGCCGGCATTGATTCAGTTAATCCCGTTCAAACCACCGAAGCCTCATGAGGTCGATGCGACCAAATGGGAGAATTTTGGACGCTGGTGTTGCCGCAAACGTCACTGGATTGTTTGGGGATACTCACTTGCGACAGTCGTTTGCGTGGTGGGGCTGAAATGGTTCCGAACCGAGACGAAGGTTGTTCGCTATTTCCCACCAGAGGCCCAGATCGTTCAGGACTATAACTACTTGGAAGAAAACCTCGCCGGCATCGTTCCGGTGGACGTGATCGTTCGATTTGACCGCGATAGCCAGAGTCACCTGGATTTTCTTGAGCGTATGGAGATTGTGCGAACAATCGAAAACCGGATGCGAGAACATCCAGAAATTAGCGGTGCAATTGCGCTTCCTGATTTCCGTGCGGTGACGGAAAAGCCTGGCCCTGGTACCAAAACGTTGGCGATGGTTGCGTACAACAAAAAAGCGTCCGAAATGGAGCGACGTGTCAAAGAAGGTGGCGTTTCAGGCACGAAATCGTTTTTCGCCGTCTCCACGGAGGCCCACGATTTACATAAACGTGGCGATGCTCAGTTGAACCAAGCAGGGGACGAGTTGTGGAGAATCACGGCCCAATGTTTGGTGATGTCTGATTCCAATTTTGCCAACTTGGTCAACGAACTTCACAGCGTCGCCCAATCGGTTTTGAGGATGCATGCGGGAACGCAACACATCGTTACTGGGATGGTTCCACTTTTTCTGCAAACCCAACAGGCGGTACTTGACAGCCAAGTCAACAGCTTCGGTGCGGCATATCTAACGGTGGCAATCGTGATGATCTTTGCTGTCCGAAATGTGGCTGCGGGCTTCATGACGATGCTGCCAAACGTCTATCCAATTGGTCAGATTTTCGGGTTGATTTCGTACTTCGGAATCCCTGTCGATATTGGCACAATGATGACAGCCTCGATCGCGATGGGTATCGGAGTTGATGGAACGTTGCATAAGCTGACATGGTTCCGAAAAGGAATCGAAGATGGCAAAACCCGCGAAGACTCGATTGCACTTGCCGTCGGCCACAGCGGTCCAGCGATTTGGGAAACGAGTGCAGTTCTTGCTCTCGGAATGTTGATGCTTTACCCCGCCGATTTATTGCTGATCAGTCGCTTTGGCTGGCTGATGGCAGCGATTATTGCCGTAGCTGTTGCTGGCGACATCGTTTTTCTTCCAGCGTTGCTGGGCGGCTCGCTTGGAACGCTGCTCATCAACAGTGTGAAAAAAGCTGGCGTAAACATTGCCGACCCCAACGAAGCAGAGCGTCCTTCGTCTTCCGTTCCGCAACCACACTTATCCTGCTCAACTATCTCTGTCACTCAAGCGACAAACTCTTAAACATGATCGTGCTGCAATAGCACCATGTATTCCAAGAAAAAGACTTTTGGCGGAAACAAAAAAGGCTCTTCAGGGGGAACCCGAAGAGCCTTTGTGTTTATTTGCAGTCGCGATTTAAGCTTCCGGACGCGCTCGCGCCGGGCCATGATCGGTGCAGTCATCGTTGTGCCACAACGGCATGCCCGCCGCATAGCGAGCGGCCAGCATCAGCACTTTTTCTTCTGACCCAGGTTTGGCTTTCGTAGGGGCGGTTGGATTAACTCCGATCGCCTCAAAATCGACCTCCTCGTACTCGTCGCAAAATTCCGAGTCTTCAAGGAGTAAATCATCTTGAAAGCCAACGTCTTCATCGAGGTCTGAATCTGCCTCGAGCGGATACGACATTCGTCCAACTCCAATTTCAAGCGGTTTTGGTGACAAACAAAAAAGAGATCGAGAGTCATCGTGCGTTGATGCTTCGGCCTCATTCAACACGAACAAAATTCGCGTAACTCAGACAGTGTGTGATGAGAAAAAAAAGGTCCAACATCATCACAAAAATCTCAAACAGGAGGGAAATCAATGGTGGGAAGTCTGAAAGACGAACGAATTGTCCGGAGACATCCCCTTCATGTCAACAACTTTTTCTGAAATCCAAGCAGAGAAACAAGCTACGTCATTCGGTCGTCGGTCGATTCACACCATATTTTTTCAGTTTCCGATCCAATGTTGATCGCTCGATCCCCAAAATGGTTGCCGCTTGCGACTTGTTCCAATTACTCCGTTCGAGTGTCGCCAGGATGTATTCTTGCTCAAGGTTTTCGAGTGACTTCTCAAACTTTGAAGTTTCCGCGAGTGCTGCCGCAACCGTCGGCAACGAAGGGTGTTGAGGGTCTGGTGATTGTTGAAGCATTGTCGGCGGCGTGCTGACGGCAACTGGAGTACGAAGGCCAGACAATCGAATATCAGCGAGCGTGATACGGTCGCCTGTGCTGAGCACGACGGCTCGTTCGATGCCGTTCTGCAATTCGCGAACATTTCCTGGCCAGTTGTAATTCTGCAAAAGTTCCATGGCTTCTTCTGTGAAGCCTTTCAATGGACGACCGGTTTTCTTTGCGAATCGCTCCATGAAGTAATGCGCAAGAAGCGGAATATCTGTTGGGTGCTCTCGCAGCGGCGGAACATTGAGCTCGACGACGAATAGGCGAAAGTAGAGATCTTTGCGAAAAATCTTTTCTTCAATGGCATGTTCAAGATCGCGATTAGTCGCCGCAACGACTCGAACATCCACCGTAATCGGAGTGCTCCCTCCGACTCGCTCAAATGGATGCCCTTCAAGGACTCGTAAGAACTTCGCCTGAATCGACATACTCATCTCGCCAACTTCGTCGAGAAATAGCGTTCCGCGATGTGCTTGCTCAAACTTGCCCGGCTTGCGTCCTGTTGCCCCAGTGAATGAACCTTTTTCATGGCCAAAGAGCTCGCTTTCCAGAAGCGATTCGCTCAACGCTGCGCAGTTCATACAAACGAAAGGCATGCTACGACGATCACTGCTGAAGTGGACCGCTCGCGCAACCAATTCCTTTCCAACGCCGCTCTCACCACGAATCAATACCGTGGCGTCAGTCGGGGCAATCCGACCAATTGTTTGCTTCAGGCTTTGCATCTCTGAGCTGTTGCCAACGAGTTCTGTGTCGATGGCTAATTGATGTCGCAATGCCTCATTTTCGTTTTCGACTCGTGCGAGCCCCTCCGCCAATGACTGCTTTTCTCTGAGATTGTCAAACGCCAACGCCATTTGGTCAGCGACCGCCAGAGCGAACTCCAGATGTTCCGGTTCGAGCGTTTCGTCGCTAAGAGTCGAGTACAGATGGATTAAACCGTGGACCATCTCTCCGGATCGAATAGGAGCACAAA
The DNA here is from genome assembly GCA_903823545.1 of uncultured Planctomycetaceae bacterium. Lineage (GTDB taxonomy): Bacteria > Planctomycetota > Planctomycetia > Planctomycetales > Planctomycetaceae > SXKJ01. Next base: position 5,339 of record CAIJTL010000468.1, on the reverse strand, counting down.
TGACGCTTCTTGCCTGGATTTCGTCTAGACTGTCGCGGCCAGAAAGTTTGCTATCGTCTGCGACGTTCCTTGCAAGGACAGCTTCTCTGTCATCAAGGACCATCCGTGAAAGCGATTTAGAAATTGTCTTGTAAGATTGGTTGTCTGCGGCCTTGTAAGCAACCAGTTGCAACTGAGCGGGCCGTGCCCCGGCAGCAAGCGGTTTTGGCAACATCAGCACCGCGCCGATGTCTGCCTTTGTTGCGGCGAGCAGCGCATCGAGAACAACTTCAGCAAGTTGTTTCTCGTTTTTTGCGGCCCCCATTTCAACCGCAAGTTTCCACAACTGTGCAAGGTCTTGACTGAATCGATCTCGGCCGATGGATTCAGCGGTGCTCGCGGGGGAATACCGTGTTCGTTTTTTGCGAGAGACGATTTCGGGATCGCTCACTCGTCTCGATGCGACTGGAATATTGTCTCGCGTCTCAGTCGGTGATTCGAACTCGTGATCGTCATCATCTTCCGGCAGCGCCGAATTCGCGAGTTCGTACGTAAAGACAATCTCACAGGCACCAAGTTGAATCGTTTGCCCGTCTTCGAGTTCCCAATCGCCCGACATTTTATGTCCGTCGACGAGAGTTCCGTTTCTGCTGCCGAGATCACGCAGAATCCACATCGGTCCAGCTTGGAATATTTCGCAATGATTGCGGCTCGACATTTCATCACGGACGACGATTCGATTCGTCGGAGCACGACCGACAGTCGTGACTTGTCCCGGAGTTAGGCGGAAGACATCTTTCCATTTATCTCCATCGCGAACGACCAAGTAGGCGACGGAAGCCGGTCGGTCAGAAGGCTGAGATCCAAGTTGTCCACGGTCGCGGGGCATGTGTGATTTCGAGCGATGTTGGCAGAGTTGCTCGTCTTAGAAACTCAGAAGGAACGTCCACTTACATTTCGGGATGCAGGTTAAGTCCGCGAAATCTCGAATTCAACACGCGGTGACTGCCTCCTTGTAAGGATTGACTGTCTGATCGCCCCAATTCCGATCAATCGATGAAGTCCGTTAGGTCGTTGGCCAGACAATTTCGTCATCGTCGCTATTGTTTTCAGAATTGGCATCGAGACATGCCGCGATGTTTGGGAACGACATCACCGCAAGTGGTTCAACCTTGTTTATCGCGACTTCTTTGGGCGGGACGGAGCCATGCTTGCTAAGATCAACGCTCACCTCTGAGAAGTCTTTCGAGACGCAATCCGAGGAGCTATTCACCACCGAACCGGGAGCTTCAATCGATGGTTCATTCACGTTGTCAATTCTAGTTTCAGCTGACTCCGACGAAGCGAGTTCGTGCAGAGCATATTGGGCGGCCAGTTGCTCTGCTTCCTTCTTGTTTTGTCCCCAGGCTGATGGAAAAGACCTTCCTGCGACGACGGCACTGACGTGGAAACACTTTGAGTGATCTGGCCCACGTTCATCAAGAACACGGTATTGCGGAGTGGCTCCCAATGACTTTTGAGCGACATGTTGCAGTAGGCTTTTGTAGTTCTGTGCGTGAAGAGTCGCAGCAGCGTTTTCGATTTCAGGACTCACAAGCGGAATCAGGAATTTCCGAATCGCGTCCAGCCCGCCATCGAGATAGATCCCGGCGATGAGGCTTTCAAAGGCGCCGGCGACAATCGACGAAGGGATACGGCCGCTTCCACCGAGCCCCTTTCCGACCAAGACGTATCTTTCCAATTGGATTCGATCTGCCATCACGGCGCAAGTGGCTCGACTGACAACGATCGACTTAATACGGGTAAGCTCTCCTTCGTCAGCTTCGGGAAATCGTTGAAAGAGAGCTTCGCATACAACGGTACCGAGAATAGCGTCCCCGAAGAACTCCATCCGTTCGTTTGAGTGCAGTCGCGTACGCGCCGTTGAGGAATGGGTCAGGCTGACGACCAAAAGTTCGCGGTCGCGAAAACGGTAATTCAATGTCGCCTGGCATTCATCGAGCAACGCTTCGAGTGCTGCGATGTCTGTAAGCTCCGGCATGCCCGACGGTCCCGTGAGTTTTCGAGATTGTAACGTAGACGACAATGGCTTGCCGCGTGCTTGTGGAGGCTACGTCTGCGGAAAATCGTTGTCAACGAGCGGTTCTTGATACTGGACTTCAGATTGACTTGTCATTCCTGTCGCCCCAACAACAATGACCTGAGTTGCGTAAGAGTCCACATCCCAGAGTGTGGCATCGCGCTGAGGAACGTTTCCGAAATCTCCTGAGGATGAAAGGTGAATTCATGCGACATTTAAGCAAACACGTTTCTTGGATAGTTGCTTTAATCGGTGTGAGTTGTTTGGCCGTGACAATCTCCGACGCGTTGCCGCGGCGAGTCGCAACCGCAGCCCCATCAGCTGCTGACGCTAGGCAGTTGTCTGCGGTCTTTCGTGAAATCTCGAAAGAAGCGATCCCCAGCATTGTGGCAATCGAAACTCGCGGCAAAGCAACCGCAGCGAATGGCATTGATCCCGACGATGAAGACTCTCCGCTGGGAGACCTTTTCAAACAGAATCCTCAGTTCCGAGACTTCTTTCGTGATCGTCAACGCAAAGGGGGCGAAACACCACGAACACGTGGAATGGGGTCCGGTTTCATTGTCGATGAAGCGGGCGTGATCATTACAAACAGCCATGTCGTTCGCGGTGCGGATGAGGTCAAAGTTCGTTTGCAAGATGGCCATGAATACGTTGCAACGGACATCAAAACGGATGACAAATCGGACGTTGCTGTTCTACGGATTACTGGCGTGAAAGGACTTAAGGCTCTTAAGTTTGGAGACAGCGACACCGCCGAAATCGGCGACTGGGTCATGGCCGTCGGGAATCCGTTTGATGTTGGAGTAACCGTCACCGCAGGAATCATCAGCGCGAAGAGCCGAGGGCTGGGGATCGCAGATCGCGAAGATTTTCTTCAGACAGACGCCGCGATCAATCCAGGCAACAGCGGTGGTCCGCTGTTGAACCTCAACGGCGAGGTCATCGGAGTGAACACCGCTATCAGCAGTCGAAGCGGTGGTTCAGAAGGGATCGGCTTCGCGATTCCTGTCAACATGGTGAAATGGATCAGCCACCAACTCCTGACCGGCGGCAAAGTGAAGCGTGCGTATTTGGGAATCGGTATTCAACAGCTTGATCCGCAAGTTGCGAAGGGATTGAAACTGCAAGGCCCTGAGGGGGCGATTGTCACCACAGTCGCAAAGGGTTCACCGGCCGAAGACGCGAAGCTCCAAGAAGGAGATGTGATCCTAGAATTGAACGGCCGCAAAATCACAAATCCTCGATCGTTACAGAACACGGTAGAGCGTCTTGAACTCGGCAAGACTTACAAGGCTGTTTTGATTCGAGACGGACAAAGAATTGAACTGCCGATCACAATGCGAGAGATGCCGGAGGACTTTTTTACTGCCGCCCGTAGTGGCGTACGTCGCGGACCAGGAAAAGGTAGCTCGCAAAAGGAAGAGTCATTCAATGAACTCGGCATTCAAGTGAAAGAGATGACTTCCGATGCGGCCAAAGAACTCGGTTACGACGAGAAGCAAACAGGGCTTGTCGTCACTGCAGTTGACCCGAAAGGGCCTGCTGCGGTGGCTGGGCTAACGCCAGGTTTGATCATCGAGAAGATCGGCAGCAAGAAGATCTCGTCAGCCAAAGACATGGAAGAAGCGTTGAAGAGTGTCTCCTTGAAGGAAGGAGTGACGCTTTTGGTCAATTCGCCGAACGGCAAGAGGTTTGTTGCGATTCAAGCGAATGGCAAATAGCCGCAAAGTCCGCAAGACAAATTCAACAAAGGGCGAAGCGACACAGTCACTTCGCCCTTTGTCATTCGCGACAACGACCACTACCAGCGGTGGTCCAAATAGAACTTTCAACAAAATGTTCGATTTGCTTGTCGATTGATGATTCGGTACTTACCATCCCGCCGCCTCGCTCAAAGTGCTAACGAGACAACTCAGGCAAACAGGAAGTTTGTCGGAAATTCGTTGGTTGAGTAAGGCTAATTGCCGCTGCAACTCGTCAGTTGTGGCAGGCTCGGATCGAAGGAATGATCCTGGAGAATTCGCATGGACGCGATGCTCGCACAGTGCCATTGGTTCGGACGTTTTTCGTTTGAATCAGCTCATTGGCCAGTCTTGCAATCACCCCGCGATCAATGGGCGTCGGCTGTGCGTATTCCTCAGTTTGTCGTTTCACTGTTGGTTGGTGACGATCGCTTGAAAACGGAGCGACCAACACTTCTTTGATCGAGTCAGTGCACGAACTGACTCTGTGGCACGGGTCAGTTCGGTGAAATCTCGCCAAATTGATCATGGCACTTCTAAGTGCGCCCAAGGAAGGACCCGTTCGCATGAGTTCAAAACCCGTCATTGGTGTTAACGCAGATTTTCGTCCCGCATCGAATGAGCACATCGCACTGAGTTGGATTCAATCTGGCTATTACGATCAAGTCTCTGGAGCAAAGACCGCCAAGTCTCCGGGCGGTATTCCGATGATCATCCCGCCGCTCGCCGATGACGACGACTTGCGTCAGTGTCTCAAGCAAATGGACGGCGTTGTGCTCGGCGGCTGCACTCTCGATCTTGATCCACGTCGCCTTGGACTCGACAAGCATCCCGCCACGAAGCCAATGCCAACCCGCCGCGAAGACTTTGATCGCCGAATTTGCAAAATGGCTGTCGAAATGAAGCTTCCGATCCTCGCGATTGGCGCCGGAATGCAGACGCTCAATGTCGTTTGTGGCGGGACGTTATTCCAACACATTCCAGAAGATATTCAACGTTCATTGCAGCATCGCGATCCAGTCGAACGAACGCTGCGTCACATCATCAATATCGTCCCAGGAACTCGAATGGATGCGATGTATGGCCCTGGTGAAATCCGAGTCAACAGCGATCACCACATGAGTGTCGATCAACTCGCTCCGATGTTTAGGGTCAGCGCCACGGCGACTGACGGAGTTGTTGAAGCCTTTGAATCGATCGATGAAGAGTGGTTCTGCGTCGGCGTGCAGTGGCATCCGCAAAGCGAGACGGCCTCCGCTCTCGACATGCAGGTCTTTGAAATCTTTTTGGAAGCATGCGTTGACCGCCGAGCCGGAGTCAGCAGTAATGCGGCACCAGTCATTCTTCCGTTCCCACAAAAGGCGGGGCGCAAGATGGCAGCATCTGCCTAGTCGGTACAAGATTGAGACAGCCTGACTCTCCAAATGGAATACCATCTGATGGCGTTCTGGTTGAACCTAACAGGTGCCTGTCGGAGTCATTGACTGGAATGGTTCAACAAACAAAGTCGGCGTCGCCCACACACGGTGGGCGAC
>CAIJTL010000467.1 GCA_903823545.1 uncultured Planctomycetaceae bacterium | reverse complement strand
CGGTAAGCAACTCAGGCACTCGCGCAGCCTGATTGACATGCCGCTGCAAAATGTCCCCCCACGTCACCGGAAACGGTTCATTCAACCAACGACGACGGCGACGAGCTTTGAACCAACCAAACATGAAGGGCAGCAACCTCAACGTAGCACAGGCAGCTCGCCTGCGACTGCAACAAATATCACGTTATCAGTTTTGAACCCACTACCCTTCAGGCATCAGTTGCCCACTCCTCATTTCGCTTCCTCAGCTCTTCTTAGTCGGAGTCGAGTGTCTCGACTCGCGATACATCTCACGGAAGCTCTGCTTCGGAAAGACAGGGAGTTCGCGTTTGCGGCCCCATGGGTTCAGCGGGTTGTAAAGCATGAATCTCGGCAACAGCGGCACGATGTGACGTGCGAGCCAACCGACAAGATTGAATAGCTTCGGACGTTGCATCAACTGGCTCGTCGCTCCCAGTGCGAAGCGTTTTGACCACGGCACAAGTCCGCGCACGGCGATTTCTTTTCGCCAGGTCAGTAGTTGATGATGCAGATCGATCTTCACGGGGCACACGTCGGTGCAACTGCCGCAAAGGCTGCACGCATACGGCAGCGAGTGAAATTGCTGTGCGTCTCGCGACGGCGCAAGGATCGATCCGATCGGGCCGGGAACGGTCGTTTGATAACTGTGTCCGCCGCTGCGGCGAAACACCGGGCACGTATTCATGCACGCTCCACAGCGGATGCAATTCAGCGATCGCCGAAAATCATCGCTACCGAGAATGTCGCTCCGTCCGTTGTCGAGCATCACGACATGCAACTCACCCCCAGGCTTCGGGCCGTGAAAGTGCGAGCTATACGTCGTGATCGGCTGCCCCGTCGCCGATCGAGCGAGCAACCGAAGAAAGACACCGAGATGCTCAGCTTTCGGAATCAGCTTTTCGATCCCCATGCAGGCGATATGCACCGGCGGGAGTGAGACACCAAGATCAGCATTCCCTTCGTTCGTGCAGACGACGAACCCGCCGGTCTCCGCGATCGCGAAGTTCACTCCCGTGATTCCTGCCTCTGCGCGCATGAACTTGTTTCGCAGCTCAATTCGAGCGGCTTCGACAAGCGGCTTCGGTTCGGCGAGTCCTTCCGGGGTCCCAATGTGGCGATGAAACAACTCGCCCACTTCTTCTCGCTTGATGTGAATCGCCGGCAGCACAATGTGGCTCGGTGCTTCGTTACGAAGCTGGACGATCCACTCACCGAGATCGGTGTCGACCACTTCCATGCCGTGCCGTTCGAGAAACGGATTGAGATGACACTCTTCAGTGAGCATCGACTTACTCTTCACGACTCGCTTAACACCATGTTTTTGAAGGATGCTCAGGACGATCTCATTGTGCTCAACCGGAGTGCTGGCCCAATGCACTTTGACGCCCAGCTTGGCTGCATTCGCTTCAAACTGCTCCAGCAAATCAGCCAAGCGAGAAACTGTGTGACCTTTGATCGCGGCTGCAGTTTCTCGAAGCTGCTCCCATTCGGGCAACGAGTTCGCCATGCGATCACGTTTCGCACGAACAAACCACAGTGCTTGATCGTGCCAATGCGTCCGTGCGTCATCACTCGTAAAAACCGTTGCGTTATCTGCGTGATTCATGATTCTAGTTTTTGGGTAAAGAATAAACCGCATGCGGGACGGAGATGTCGCCAGCTAAGTGACCCGAGGTGCGAGCTTTGAATTTGTGCAATCACGAATCTGAAGAGGCTGATTTCTTGCGAATCTAGCTACGCCGTAAATCAAACGCTCGACTTCAATGCTCGCACTTCGAGAGACTTTGTGGCTTGGTTTCTTATTATTTCGGATCGAGGATCTTCAGCATCGACTCCGCAACGAACTGATTGCCCGCTTGATTGAGATGCACTCGGTCGCTCGTCAGCACTCCTTTGTCGCCATCTTCTTTGTTGTGCTCCTTGAGGTGATCAACGAACGCTTTACGAAGGTCGCACAACGGCAGTTTCAATTCTTTGGCGACCTTGCGGCTGATTTCGGAATACTGGTCTAGCTTCGCATCGAGCTTGTTGGCACCGCCTTTTTTCTCACCGATGACTGTCGGCGTGCAAACCATAACCGTCGCGCCGGCATCGCGGCATTTGCCGATCACTTCTTTCAAACCGGACTCAAACGCTTCCGGCATCGTTCCTCGTGCGGGATCATTCTCCCCGTGCCAGACATCGTTAATGCCAATGTAGATCACGACAATCGTCGGTTTTTTTGAAATGACATCTTTCTCAACACGACGTTGCAAGTCGGGCACTTTGTTGCCACTGATACCCGCTCCGATAACTTCGACCTTGAGGTCGGCGTGCCGCTTATCAAGTTCCTGCCGAATCATCGTCACATAGCCATTGGGCCCGGCACCAGCTTGGGTGATCGAGTCACCCAGAAACACGATGCGATCATTCGCCTTCAGCGTCACTTTCGGATCGTCCGCTCGTGCCACGGAAACTTGCATTGCAATCAACCCCAACATCACAAAACCAAAGTAGCGAATCATGAGAGGCAACTCCTGCGGTGAAAAATCGACGAGCACGTACTTCATACTCGCCCAAGCGTCACGGGAGATTAGCGACTTCGTTCGTGCCCGTCTTCGATTCGATGATGTCCCGTCGATTCGACAGATAAGAAAAAGCAAAGCCGCCCCGAATCGATGGATTCGGGGCGGCTTGATGAGTTCAGCATCCCATTTAGAGTAACTGCTGTCAGAGCAAATTACTTTTGTTCGACAGTGACTCGCTCTTCTTGAATAGCAGCATTCTGGTTGCCGTCAGTGACCTCTTTCTGCTCCTCTTGTTTTTCTTCTTTCTTCTCTTCCTTCTTGTCTTCTTTCTTATCGAGTGCGGCGGCGAGCTTCTCTTTCAACTGAGCGATTTCGTCATTCGACTTTTTCAGATCTGCGGCCACTTTCTCTTTTTCTTCATTGGCCTTTTTGGACTCGTCGTTCGCTTTCTTCGCCTCTTCGGCTGCCTTCTTCGCGTCGGCCTGAGCCGCAGTCACTTGCTTCGTCAAATCATCTTTGGTTTTCGCAAGTTCTTCTTTGGCTTTAGCCGCAGCGGTATCGGCATCTGCTTTTCCCTTCGCTGCGGCATCGGCAGCTTGTTTCGCGGCATCAGCCGCTTTCTTCGAGGCTTCGGCTTGAGCTTGTTGTTCCTTCGCAGTTTTGGCTGAGGCAACTGCTTCCTCGCGAGCCTTGTCTCGGTCGGCAACCGCGACTGATTTTTCGGCCTTGGCTTTGTCGCGATCCGCAACTGCCGCCTTCAGGTCCGCCTGTGCCTTAGCGAGCTCTGCTTGCAGCTTGTCTCGTTCTTGAATCACTTGTGCGAGTGCGGTTTCGGCCTTCGTTGCATCTTCGGCTCGCTTCAAGGAAACGTGATATGGAAGCAACGTTCCTTGGCAGCACATCGCTTGAATTTGAGCCGGCATCGGGTCGCAGCAACAACCGCGATCACGAGCAGACGCGTTGGACGCGAAACCAAGAATCGCCATTAACCCCCAGGCAAACAGGTGTTTTCTCATTGTGAAACTCCGCTATTTGTTGATGTTAAAAATATCTGACTGTGTCGTCGCGAGGCTTCTCGCAGAGACCGACTGCAGCAAGCTTCAGATTGAGCAACCAGCGGTTCTTGCCGGAGCTAGTCATATCATCGGCGGCTCATACACGGGGCATTGACTCTCAAACTTTTCCGCTCAGGAAACGAGCGGAAGGAGAGCAATCGATAACCATCATGTCGATTGTGCAAGTGGAACACATCGCGACGGCAACCCGCTCGACTCGCCCCCTACAACCGATTCCGTCACAATCCCGCGCTCTCACTAGTCACGAATTGTCCGTGAGAGATAGTTCTTCAATCAATTAATTTCCAACAACTTCATCGAACTGGATCGCAGATAACAGCGGACTCGATTCGACAAAACGAAACAACTGACGGAGCGATTTGATGCCTGAGATCTCAATTACCTCGAACGATAACCCGCTTTTGCTGACCGAAGGGCTGCCGAGGTACGACCTCATTCGTCCCGAACACATCGTCCCCGCAGTCCGCCAGATTCTGTCCGACGCCGAACGGCAGCTCACCGAATTGGAAACGAGCCTGACGACGATCGACCGACCGAGTTGGGACGACCTGTTTGTGCCACTCGAACGAATTGATCGTCCGTTTGATTATGCGTGGAAGCCGGTGTCGCATCTCTTCGGAGTCCTCAATTCCGCCGAACTGCGAACGGCCTACGAGACTGTATTGCCGGAGGTCGTGCGGTTCGGGTTGCGAGCCTCTCAGAGTCGCCCGATTTATGAGGCGGTCAAACGACTGAAGGAACAAAGCGGCAGCACGCTTAACTCTGCTCAGCAACGAATCGTCGATCAGCGTCTGCTGTCCGCTCGGTTGTCGGGGATCAATCTTGAGGGAGAAAAACTCGACCGATTCAACGCGATTGTGGAAGAACTATCACAGCTCAGTACCGAGTTCTCGAATCACGTGCTGGATGCCACAAAGGCGTTTGAGCAGATCCTTACTCTGCCGGAAGAAGTCGCCGGACTTCCACCGAGCTTGCTGCAGCTTGCAGCTCAATCATTCAATCAAGCGAACGCGAAGAAAGCTGACGACGGCAGCTCCGATATCACTAAATCCGAGACAAACACTCAAGCGGCAACGCCGGACGCTGGACCGTGGCGAATCACACTCGATGGCCCCATCGTCACTCCGTTCTTGCAACATTGCCGACGTCGCGATCTGCGCGAAACTATTTATCGAGCGTTCATCTCGCGAGCCGCTTCGGGACAGTGGGACAATAGCGAAAACATCTCGCGCATACTGAAGCTTCGCCGTGAGAAGGCTGAACTGCTCGGCTTTAAAACGTTCGCCGAAGTGAGTCTCGCCGAAAAGATGGCACCCGGTGTCAGCGCTGTCGAAGAGATGTTTGAGACGCTGCTGACCGCTTCACGCAGTCCCGCAGAGAAAGACTTAGGCGATCTCGCGCCAATCGCCGCGGCCGGTGGCCAGATGGAACCGCTGATGCATTGGGACATCGGCTTCTGGGCCGAACGGTTGCGCGAACAACGCTACGATTACACCGACGAACAAATGCGACCCTACTTTCCGCTTCCGAAGGTTCTCGATGGCCTGTTTGCGTTGTTGCAGAAACTGTTCGGAATCTCGATTCGAGCGGCCGATGGCGAGGCGTCAGTGTGGCATCCTGATGTCCGATTCTTCCGCGTGTTCGACAGCGACAAAAATGACGCACCGATTGCCGCGTTTTATTTAGACCCATATTCGCGTCCCGAAAACAAACGAGGCGGCGCGTGGATGGATACGTGTCTGCCGCGTCGCTTGGTTGACGGCCGCGTTGAGTTGCCCGTCGCTCACTTGGTTTGCAATAGCACTCCGTCCATTGGAGAGACGCCATCGCTGATGACGTTTCGCGAAGTTGAAACGCTGTTTCATGAATTCGGTCACGGCCTGCAACACATGCTGACGACAATCAACGAAGCAGACGCCGCCGGAATCAGCGGGGTCGAATGGGACGCAGTCGAGCTTCCCAGCCAATTCATGGAAAACTGGTGTTATCACCGACCAACGATTCTGAAATTGTCCGGTCACTATCAAACGGGCGAACCGCTGCCGGATGACCTCTTTGCTAAGCTCACGGCCGCGAGAAATTTCCGAGCGGCCAGCATGATGCTACGACAGTTGCACTTCGGCATGATCGACATGTACCTGCATCATCACTTTGACCCGACCTCAAACGAATCTCTATTTGATGTGCAACGCCGCATCGCCGAACGAACGTCGGTCCTTCCTCCGCTTCCCGAAGATCGCATGTTGTGCTCATTCCAACACATTTTTTCGGGCGGTTATGCCGCAGGTTATTACAGCTACAAATGGGCCGAAGTCCTGAGTGCTGATGCCTTCTCCGCTTTTGAAGAAGCAGGACTCGACAACGAATTGGCAGTCTCGGCCACGGGGCGCCGCTTCCGCGATACGGTCCTCGCCTTGGGAGGAAGCCAACATCCGATGGAAATCTTCCGCTCCTTCCGTGGCCGCGATCCCGACCCACTTTCGCTGCTGAAGCAATGCGGGCTGGTGTGATGCTTGGCCATCAGTTCCCGCGCCGACTACAGTGCCCGCCCGGTTTTGATGTCACTTGGTTGCCAGCCTAGAGGTCACTCATGCGATTAATTGCATCCGTCTTGCTGTTGTGTGTTTGCTCGATTTCGTTTGCTGATGAAAACTGGAACCAGTTTCGAGGCCCACATGGCGACGGAACCACGACCGCAAAGGGACTGCCAGTTAAGTTCGGAGAAGGTTCTCCAGAAATCGTTTGGAAGACTCCAATCGCTGGCCGTGCGTGGTCATCTCCAGTGGTTTGGGGCAACCAGATTTGGTTGACCAACGGACCCGAAGTTCAAAACACGACGAAAGAAAAGCCGAAGCTCGATAAGCCTATTGAACTCTTTGCTGTCTGCGTCGATCTCGAATCGGGCAAGGTGATTCACAACCTCAAATTGTTTGAGACCGATAAGCCGCAGTTCACTCACGCCACGAACAGCTATGCCTCTCCGACCGCGTATGTGGAAGAGGGGCGTGTTTATATTCACTTCGGCGCTTACGGCACTGCCTGCCTCGACACCAAGACTGGCGAGAAAATTTGGGAACGTCGCGACTTGGAATGCGATCACTTTCGTGGCCCCGGTTCGTCGCCGATTGTGCATGACGGCTTGGTCTATCTCACATTCGATGGCTACGACGCACAGTACATCACGGCGCTCGACAAGCTCACGGGAAAGACCGTTTGGAAAAAGGATCGCGGCATCGACTTTGGAACGACTGACGGCGACGCGAAGAAGGCCTATTCGACTCCGCTGATCATCAAGGAGGGTGGGCGAGAAATGCTCATCAGCCCATTTGCGGCTGCGACGATTGCCTATGACCCAAAATCTGGTGAGCCGATTTGGACCGTCCGACACGGAGGCATGAACGCTGCTGGCCGGCCACTATTTGGAAACGGTTTGCTCTATATCAATTCAGCCGACGGCCCGAACCCGCTGATCGCCGTGCGGCCAGAAGGAGTTGGCGACATCACGAAGAACATCGTCTGGAAAACCAAGCAGGCCGTCCCCAAGCGTCCGTCACAGCTCTTAGTCGGCGACCTGCTTTTCATGATGAGCGACAGCGGAATCGCCACTTGCGTTGATGCCAAAACTGGAATGGAGATTTGGACCAAACGATTTGGAGGCGATTATTGGTCGTCGCCGCTTTACGCCGACGGTTTGATTTATTGCTTCTCGCAAGCGGGCGATATTCCGGTCTTCAAGGCTGGCCGTGAATTTGAACTCGTTGCCGAAAACAAACTCGATAATGGATTCAATGCGTCACCAGCAGTCGCCGGAGAATCGCTGATCTTACGGTCGAAGACGCACCTGTATCGCTTGCAGTCGGGGAAGTGACGCGGAAACGAAGTCACGCCGCTTCGGCTTCGAGGGATTCGAGCTTTGTTGGTTTGATGCGTCGCAATCGCTCTGCGAGTGGCAGATCGTCGAGCGACTGAAGCCCGTAAAGTTCCAAAAATTTGCGAGTCGTCTCGTACAAGAAGGGGCGACCGAGTGAGTCATCTTCGCCGGCGATTCGGACGAGTTCACGTTCCATCAATTGTTTGAGCATCTCCGCAGATTGCACGCCACGCACAGCTTCGAGGTCCGCTCGAGTCAGCGGTTGCCGGTACGCCACGATCGCAAGCGTTTCCAACATCGGAGGAGTCAGTTTTAAGGCTGCTTGTCGCTGATGAAGTTTGTCGAGCCAAAGGACAAACTCGCGGCGTGTCAGTAGTCGATAACCCGTTGCGACTCGCTCAATACGAAACGATGAACCACTCGCGTCATACGCCGCATTCAGCCGGTCGATCAGTTCTTTGGCCTCGGCGACGTCGGCCAATGTGGCGAGTTGCAGTAATCGCTTCAGTGGGATCGGCTCATCGGACACAAACAAGACCGCTTCGACGCGAGCCATCTTTGGTGTCCTCTGGCAAAGATCCGCCACTGTTTCCTGGATGGCGGTTTTCTCATTTGGAACGCTGCAGAAAAAGTTCCATACAAACCCGTTACGCAGAGATGCCTGAGTTGCTAATGAAAGAGATCTCACAGGCAGGTCCAATGGGTGTTGGTTCGATCGTGAAAGAGGTCGAACGCTTCCGAAGTCTGACATTGTTCCGCCCTGCAACCCGATGTGCATAATTTGCTCACGGTTATCGGCGATGATTCCACTCATCGATCTGTCGCAAAACGAGTTCGACAGCCTGCAATGGATCAGGACTTTCAGCTTCAAATCGTCGAGTGATTCGGGAATCTTGATCCTGCGAGAATTCACAAGCGAAATAAAACTCTCCCGGAACGCGACCCGGCTCCAGTCGAAATTCGTGAATCCCCAACTCATTTAAGCGCCGAACCGCATGCCGCCAGGTCAGGCCATCCTTTGCGGACAAATTCGATGCGAACGCCTTTTGCTCTGAGTCGGTAATGGCCGCAGAATCCAACATCGACTGGGTTTGAGCTCTCTTGGGAAATGTCGTGATGAGATTGGTCGATCGTAGATCCACTAAGTCTGGCGTTCCTGAGTCTGACCCAAAAAGGTCGGATAGATTGCGTTTTTGCAGGTCTGTGAGAGGAATGTCGGAAGAGGTCGCCGTGAGAGACGCTCGGCTTTCAAAGACTTCTGTTTGCTCCGCTTTGCCCGCGCGAATGGGACGACTTTCTGGACGCTTAGAGGTCGACGGACGAAAAATGTCGTTGAGCCGCTCTTCACTAGAGCCATCGATCCGACGTGATGAATTCATCGCGATGATCGAATTCGGAGCGGCTGATTCACCGATTCCGGTTGATCGTCGAGTCACATGCCGCTCGCGTTCGTGCTGTTCCTCGCTGACCGATGACGCGATGACAGGGACGAACTGTGGAACTCCAAAAACCGCCATGAGTGGAATGGCGATTAGCGGCAGCGACAACATCAGCGTGGGAAATGAATTGCCGGAACGGGAACGCATCCTTGCGAACCTCCATCTGCGAATTTTGGCGAGCATCGCGTCCTGCAATGCGTGATCGGAGCGGGAATGTAGGTCAATGCGAGCGAACACCTCAACGGCAGTTTTCGCCGATGATTTTCGGCGTGTCGCTCAGTCTGACAAACCTTTCTGAACGAATCGCGCACAACGATTGAAAACCGTGGCTACGAGTAATTCCGGTCGCAGCAGCGCTGGGCAATGCAGCGATCGTTCTTGTTCTCCCGATACGATTGACGACAGATGTGGTCTTGGCGGAGTACGCCAAGCAATGCCTCTGAGCACATTGGTGGATACCTTGTGTCTTAGAGGCAGCCGAGTAGCATCCCGATTAATCACTGGGACGCATTCCAGGAAGGAATGCACCTCAAACTTGAAGATCCCGAAAAGGAGTTGTGTCACATGAGCCTCAACGAAAACACTCGACGCCGTGAGTTTTTGAAGCTTGCTTCTGCCTCAACCGCCTTGTGGCTGCCGAACTGGGTACTCGCGGAAGACGCCCCCAAAGTGGCCAAACGCAATGACGCAACAACTGGTGACACACAAAAACTGGGTACCGCGATCAAACTTGCGAAAGAGACCCATGAAAACCTGAAGAAGGTCAAAGACTACGAGGCGACCTTCACCAAGAAGGAAGTGGTTGGCAGCAAGCTGATCACCGCCGAAATGTTTATCAAATTTCGCGAGGAACCCTTTAGCGTCTATATCAAGTACCTCAATCCACATGCGGGACGAGAGGTGATCTACGTCGCGGGCCGCAACAAAGGCAAATTGCTCGCTCACGCAGAGGGCGTCGCGTCAATCATTGGCACACTCAAACTGGCAACCGACAGCCGTGATGCGATGGAAGAAAACCGTTATCCGATCACCATGTTTGGCATGTCAAACATGCTGACCACGTTGATTCAACAATGGGAATCCGAGGAAAAGAAAAACGACGCGGTCGTCAAGTTCTTTCCCAACGCAAAGCTCGACAAAGTGGAATGCAAAGTTGCGGAATCGAGCTACGCGAAGCAGGTTCCACACGCCAAGTTTCATATCACTCGGCTCTACATCGCTAAGGAAACCGGATTTCCGGTTCGCGTCGAGCAGTTCGGATTCCCTGCAGCAGGACAGCAGCCGCCGATAGTCGAAGAGTACAACTACACAAACGTAAAAACCAACGTTGGCTTTACGGATGCTGATTTCGATCACAAGAACAAGGCTTATGGTTTCTAGTTCAAAAGAATTAGGGCTCAACCGGCGATATACGCTTTAGTCGAAATGGCGTTCACAACGGGATTTGGAATCTGATTTACACCAGCCTATTCTCGCGTCACCTGCGACGCGTGCGGTGTGGCTGGCGTTGTTTGGATTTCCAATCCCGTTTTTGTATTTGATTGGCGGTCAGTTTTCTTTTGATGCGCCTCATGTGGCGACATATCCGGAACAAGTGGGGGGTATTCATTTTCCCTCACCACCGCGAAAAGATCATTTGAGATCCTGCTTCGTTTTCTGACTATTCAAGAGATGTCGTCGGAAACAAAACCGAGACGGTTTTCAAGCTATCTCGTTTGGTCAATCGCCGTCGGCAAGGTTGCGTCGGTGTAGTGACACCACAACAATACCCTTCACGTTTGAGTCAAATGGCTCGTTCTTTACTTTTCTCAGTGAGAAGAGTTCTCCTTACCGTCAGTTTCTTGAGGAGCTGGTGTTGACATCTTTTCGAGGCACCACGATTCGGCCCCCCACTGTCGCGCCGCAAACGAAAATACCGATTTACGCAAACCTGGCTGATCGTGAAGCACTTAGAGCTGCCAGCCGATTCAATGCGCAGGTCATGGACTTCATTCGCCCGTTCGTTCAAGTTGGAATTTCGACGAACGAGATCAACGAATTGGTCTATAAGTACACAATCGAACATGGCCACACGCCTGCTTGCTTGGGGTATAACGGGTTCCCGAAAACCGTTTGCACCAGCGTCAATGAAGTTGTTTGTCATGGAGTTCCCGATAATTACCGCCTGAAAGACGGCGATATTGTCAACATAGATCTAACGACAATCGTCCGTGGTTGGCACGGGGACCAATCCGAAACTTTTCTGGTTGGCAACGCGTCGCCTGAAGCACGTCGCCTAGTTCAAGCGGCCTTCGATTCGATGTGGATTGGCATTAGTGCGATTAAACCGTTTGGCAGAGTGATTGACATTGGAAGGGCCATTTATCGATTTGCTAAGGATCAAGGTTATGAAATCGTTCGAGAATTTCAGGGGCACGGGGTCGGCAGAGCCTTTCACCAAGAGCCTGGGATTCCGCATTTTCCAGATCAGCAGACAGGCAAGGCAGTGATTCGCCCTGGCACTTGCTTTACCATTGAGCCGATGCTGAATGAGGGGACGTGGAAGACGGAAGTCGATGTCAACGATGGTTGGACTGTGCGAACCCAAGATAGGAGACTGTCGGCACAGTTTGAACACACAATCTTGATGACCGAAAAAGGGCCCGAAATCATGACTTTGACCAAGTATGGGCCGAAAGAAGGTCACATGTTCTAATGCCCGTCTGCCGTTGCGTCGAAGCGACGGGTTGTTATCTTACCTACTTGCCCAGCGGGCCAATGATCAGCACATAGTATCGTAGCAGTGGGCTACGACTGTTTTCAAAACTCCATTGAGTCGAGGTTGCCATGAAGGAGGTCGTTCGTGGTTAAGTTGCGATTGCGTGATAACGAGAAGATCCAAGATGCGGTGAAAAGATTCCGGAAGCTTGTGGAACATGCGGGTATCAAGAAGGAAATGCGTCGGCGAGAGTACTACGAAAAGCCGAGCGAGATTTCTCGCCGGAATCGTCGCCGTGCAGAACGACGTGCTCGCTTATCTCGTTTGAGCGCAAATGGCAGCAACACAGGTAGTGGCGGTATGGGCAACAGCACCGGGCCTGGCATGTAGTGAGCCACGTTTCGCGTTTTGGCAGATGACCGAAATTAAAAAAGCACCCGTTGTTAAACGGGTGCTTTTCTTTTTTTGACCGACTGGATGGTTCAGAAAAACTGGAGCGTGACAGAAATG